>CAYQOD010000052.1:0-9684 GCA_964419065.1 uncultured Thermodesulfobacteriota bacterium
ACATAAAAATATAGAGGAGAATGCGGTGAGATTCGTACTCCGGGGCGAGGAGTTGGAGCTGTATCCCGAGGATGTGGAGGCCGCGGTCCGGGTGTGTAGTCCAGAGGCGATTCGGAAGCACTATGTGGAGGTAGGCGGGAAACGGTTTCCACCCAAGCAGTTGCTCGAGTGTTTGCTCAAGGAGAAGGGATACAAGAATAACGAGTTTAACCGGCTTGACTTCACCACGATAGACGCCCGGTCGATCCTGCAGCGGCTCGGATTCAAGTGCAGGGTGGTGTAATTTGTCTCATGGAGGGGTCACGGAGGTCTTTAAACAATGTATGTAGTATTATCTTTCTGCGAGAGGCCCGATAGCAAAGAGGGTGCAAAGATGGTATGTCGTTCTGTACAAGGAGGGAGTAAAAGGGCGGCGCTCCTGACTCTCGTGGGTTTTGAGGCCCTGCGGGAGCCGTTCGATAGCGAGCAACTTATCTCAATTACCAGTGGCATTTTGGAAGGATCGATACGTTATTGAGGGATGTGTCATGTATACATTTTTGCTGTACATTACCGGAAGAAACAAGAGGTCAGGAGAGGTCATCGAGACTATCAAGGGGTTTTTGGAGGAGAGATTCAATGGTCAGCACTCTCTCGAGATTATTGATGTTCTTGAAGATCCCCAGAGGGCCGAGGAGGATATGATCTTGGCGACGCCGACCCTGATTAGGAGCGCTCCACCGCCGACACGGAAGATCATCGGGAGTTTTCGCAACAGACAAGCTCTTTTTGCCCTGTTGAATTCGGAGAATCATACGTAAGGCACAAGACACATGATTCAATCGGTTGAAAGAGAGTTACCTCGCCCCGTTTAAGTGGTGCATGCGATGAAGGCCCGAGCCAAGACGAAAGAGCAGCTGCTATCTGAATTGGCGAGGCTTCGCCGACGGATCACTGCATTGGAGGCCTCGGAAGCCGAGTGCAGGCGGACGGAGGAGGCGCTGAGCTCCAGTGAGGTCCGCTTCCGCACGATGATAGAAAGCACGGTCGATGCCATCGTTATTGTGGATAAGAATGGGAGGGTACGTTTCGTTAACCCTGCTGCAGAGAGTCTCTTCGGTCGCAAGGCGAAAGAGTTTTTGGGTAAGTCGCTCGGCTTCCCTGTGGTACCTGGTGAGAAGGCGGAGATCGAGGTTGTTCACAAAAGTGGGGGGGTAGTGATGGCGGAGATGCGCGTAGCGGAGACAGAGTGGGGAGGTGAACCCGCCTACCTGGTATCGATTCGAGATATTACTGATCGTAAGCATGCGGAGGAGGAACTGCGTGCCGAGGCACTCATCTTTGAGAATATCCATGACGGTATCATCGTGACTGATCTCGATGGGGACATCATCAGGTGGAACCAGGCGGCAGAGGGGATGTTCGGCTATATGAAGAACGAGATCATGCGCCGGACGGTTGATATGCTGACGACGAGGGTTATCAGGGGGACGTTGCGGGATGGTCGCTGGGCCGGTGAGGTGAACTTCATCCGTAAGGATGGAAGTGAGGGCATATGTGAGACAAGAGTTCTTCCTTTGCTCGATGAACGCGACTATGTAACCGCTGTATTCGGGGTATGTCACGACATCACCGAACGCAAGCGGGCAGAGGAGGAGCTGCGGAAGAGTTTTGAGAAATTGCAGCAGGCCTTGGAGGGGGCGGTTGGGGTCCTGACAACAGCGGTGGAAATGAGAGATCCCTATACCGCTGGTCATCAGCAGCGCGTTACAGGTCTCGCCTGTGCCATCGCTGAGGAGATGGGCCTTTCCGAGGAGCGGCGTGAAGGGCTCCGTATGGCCGGGCTCATTCATGATATCGGCAAAATCAATGTACCTGCCGAGATCCTCAGCAAGCCCGGTCGGTTATCAGAGATCGAGTATAATATGATTAAGACTCACCCTCAAAGCGGTTATGAGATATTGAAGCCGATAGAGTTTCCCTGGCCGTTGGCCCAGATTGTGCTGCAGCATCACGAACGGATGAATGGGTCCGGATATCCCAAGGGGCTTCAGGGTAGCGATATTCTCCTCGATGCGAGGATCCTGGCGGTAGCTGATGTGGTCGAGGCCATGGCCTCTCACCGGCCCTACCGCCCGGCCCTTGGTATTAATAAGGCCCTTGAGGAGATTCTCCATAATAAGGGTATCCTCTATGATCATGATGTGGCCGCTGCCTGCCAGAGGGTTTTTGCCGAGGAGAAGTTTACCTTCGCGTAGGAAATACGTTATTTTGCTCTCCCATGAGTGGTCGGCCGGTAGCTGAGCCAAGCATCGATTGCCACCTTCACGGATCGCTCCATTTCTGAGGCAAAAGCAGCACCCGTTTTCTTAAGATAGTAGTGCTGTCCTATGTTCTGTGCTCCTCGTATATACTGTTTGCCGGGAAGATGGTGCTTCCGTATATGGTCGAGCATCTCTCTCAATTTCTCTAAGGAAAGTCTCTTGTAGCGGTCTTTGAAATGAATATACTTCTGAGGAAATCGGGGGTTAGGCTTTCTCCTCTTCTCTGGATAGTAACCGAAACAGACTAACGTTATGGGGAAGACGAGTTTGGGCAGATCGAATATCTCCTGATGTATCTCAAAATGTTCCATGATATCGCCGATATAACATGATCCGATCCCTAATGACTCCGCCGTTATAACGGCATTGTGCGCAGCCACGAGGGCATCACAACACGCGAGCAAGAGATCTGATTCCTGAGGGGTCCTCAATTCCAGCCCCTCTCTTTCACACAACTCCTCTATCCCTGAGGCCTCATAGAGATCGTACCATCGCTGCATATCCGCAAGAAACAGCAACACGAGGGGCGCCTTGGCGATAAATGGTTGGTTGTCGCATGTCCTTGCAAGCGTCGCCTTCTTCTCCTGGTCGGCGACGTGGATGATGGAGTAGAGCATCATGTTGCCGGCGGTGGGGGCCCTCATCGCCCCCCAAATAATGGTATCGATAACGTCTTGTTCTAACGGCTTCGGGGCAAACGCCCTCAGTGAGGTGCGGTTTGCGATGATCTTTAATGTCTCATTCATCCAGGTTTTTCTCTCTCGCTGGGTCTACGGAGTCTATCTAGGGGGTTCTGCGAAGCAGGATGTAGGCGGAGGAGCAGCCCTCTCTCCCCATCCTGAACTCGGCCGGCTGTGGCACCGATGCGGCCATCCGGGGTGCTCTTCCGAAGGGTCTTCAGGGATAATGGAGGCAGCCCGTTGGGCCGAGCGACCTCCCGTTGAGATAAGTCTGTGTCCTTGTGCTGAACTATAGGCCCTTCACGAGGGCTGCCAGGGCGAGCAGGACAAACGCCACCGTCACAAACAAGAAGGCGTATCCGGAAAGGCCGGCTATCTTGACGACGCCCAGACGGAAGAGGATGCCGAGCACGCCGAGGATCACGGCGATCCACCACGAGGCCGTTGTGGGGGGGTAGAGTTTCATGATGTAACCTCCTTTCATCCTGTTCTGTATTGGTTTGGCAAACCCTGCAGCCCGACTACTGTCGCTTATTTCTGCGGCAGACAATCATCTCTCCAGCTACAGTTGAGCTGATCACAGTAGTCGGTAGCAGTCTTGAAACAGGGGAAGTTGCCTTCTGCCACCTGGATTGCCCGAATCATATCGGTTTTATTCATCCCCGTTGTCTCCACTCCAAGCCTTTTTGCCTCTTTCCTTATATCTGTTATCTTCATCTCACCACAACCCCCCCTTTGTAGCATCTTTTGTAATAGAGTGTTGTTCGATAATCCGCCTAACTACTTCATAAGTTCTCATGAGGAAAACCCTGTGGAGTGGATTCTCTGATCTGGAGACTCATATAGCCTCCGTTCTCTCTTGAGACAAGATCCTCCTCAAGCTTCTCTTACTCTAACAAATCTGCACATGTCAAGGATAAAAAAATGAGATGACCCTCTCACGCCCGGGGGTGGAACTGACGGTGGAGCTGTCTGAGATACTCCTGGTTGACGTGGGTGTAGATCTGGGTGGTGCTGATATCCACATGGCCCAGCATCGCCTGGACGAACCTGAGATCCGCACCTCGCTCCAGGAGATGGGTGGCAAAGGAGTGGCGCAGGGTGTGGGGGGTGATCCGTTTGCTGATCCCGGCCTGGAGGGCATACTGTCTTAAGATCTTCCAAAACCCTTGCCTGCTGAGCCTTTTCCCCCGGATGTTCAGGAAGAGAGAGGGGGTGTCTCCCCCCTTGAGGAACACTGGGCGCACCCGCTCCAGATAGAGCCTCACCCTTTCCATAGCCACCTCACCGATGGGCACGATCCGCTCACGGTTCCCCTTTCCCCTGACCGTCACGAACCCCACCTCCATGTTCAGCCCCCCCAGGGGGAGATCGACGAGCTCCGTAACCCTCATCCCCGTGGCATAGAGGAGCTCCAGCATCGCCCCGTCCCTCATCCCCCGGGGGCTCTCAGGATTGGGTTGTGCCAAGAGCCCCTCCACCTCCTGGACGGAGAGGACATGGGGGAGTGCGGGGATCAGCCTGGGAAGCTCCATATCCTCTAAGGGGTTTGCCTCCAGATGTCCTTCCTGCGAGAGGTATCGGTAGAAGCCGCGCAGGACTACCAGGGCCCTGTTGATGCTCCTGAGCGAGAGCCCCCGCTTTTGCAGTCGCTGGATGAAGGCCATGACGGTGAGTTTGGTGGTCGCAGAAAGGGAGGAGATACCCTCCTGTTCCAAAAAGTTCAGATAAGAGTTGAGGTCTCGACTATAGGCCTCGAGGGTATTGCGGGCGAGGCCCTTTTCTACCGTTAGGTAGTGGAGAAAGGGATCCAGAACATCTCCCTTCATAGGTCTCGGATCTCTGCTTCGAGGGTATCCAAGCGGACGATGGCTACGGTGCAGCGCCCATGGAGCCACCCACCGCACTCCCCCGGGTTCACCACTAAGGTCTCTTCCGCCCTCTGCACCTCGGGACGGTGGTTGTGTCCATAGATGATGAGGCGATAGTGGCCGCTTTTCTGCACGGCCTCTAGGATGGGCATTTCATGGGCCACCAAGACCTTCCAGCCCTTGAGCTCAAGTTCTGCAGGTGAGGGAGAGAGCCTGCCGTCAGCGGTCCGCTGCAACCCCAGTCTCTCCCCGTCGTTGTTGCCGAAGACCCCTCGGTAGTCGCACGTGAGGATCTGGTTCAGGGGGTTGAGGGAAAAGGGGGCGATATAGTCTCCCGCATGGATCACCATTTGGACCCCTTCGGCATTGAAGATCTCGCACGCCCGCTCTATCATCGGCACATGATCGTGTGAATCGGCCATAATACCTATCTTCATCTCGCCCCTCCTTCAAAGACCCGTGTGCCCGAATCCTCCTTCACCCCTGGTGCTGGGGGGGAGTTCATCCACCTCCTGCAGTTCAGTTCGGCAGACCTGCTGGACGACCAACTGGGCGATCCTGTCGTTATCCCTGATGACGAAGGGATCGCTTCCCAGATTGATCATGATCACCCCGATTTCACCTCGGTAGTCGGCGTCGACGGTCCCCGGGGAGTTGAGCAGGGTCACGCCGTGCCTCAGGGCTAGGCCGCTGCGGGGTCTCACCTGGGCCTCATAACCCTGGGGGAGGGCGATGGCGACCCCGGTGGGGATGAGGCGCCACTGGCCGGGCTCCACAGTGACCTCGCCTTCCTCCAGCGAGGCGAAGAGGTCCATCCCAGAGGAATCGGGCGTCATAGATCGGGGGAGTCTCGCCCCACCTCCTTTGAGCCGCTTCACCAGTACCGTTACCATCTCACAGATCCAATTGTTCCCACGGCAGGTTCCCTTCATCTATGGTCCCCAAGAGGGTGAGACAGAGGGTATCGGGATTGAGCATCTCCTGTGCTACATCGTCAATATCCTTTTTGGAAACTCCCTCCAGCTCCTGCAGGGTCTCGTGCACGGGTATGTAACGGTCAAAGCAGATCTCTTCTTTAGCCAATCTGCTCATCCTTCCATCGGAGCCCTCCAGACTGAGTATTATGCTCCCCCTGAGATACTCCTTGGCCGCTGACAGGTCCTCCATCCGTATCTTCCCCTCCCGTATGGACCGTAACTCTTGCAGGATTATGACGACTACCTCCTCAACCTCATCTTTGGTAGTGCCGGCGTAGACCCCGAAAAGGCCGGTATCGGTGTAGGTGCTGAGGAAGGAGTAGATGCTATAGGTCAACCCCCGCTTCTCCCTGATCTCCTGGAAGAGTCGTGAGCTCATATTACCCCCCACCATGGTGTTGAGGGTATGGCCGGCAAACCTGAGTCGGTGACCGTACGGGATCCCCCTGGTCCCCAGGCAGAAATGGACCTGCTCCAGTTCCCGGTATGTTGCCTGGATCCGGGTCTTTCCTCCTTGAGCCCCCTCACGCTGTAGCGGAGCGGGAGTAGTTTCGAGCCGGCCGAGCTGAGCTTCGACCAGTCCCAGCAGTCGTCGGTGATCCAACCTCCCCGCCGCTGCCACGACCATCTTGTCCGGTGTGTAATTTTCTCGGAAATAGGCGGTGATCTCCTCACGTTGAAAGGAGAGGACATTTTCCCTCATCCCCGTTATGGGGTATCCCAAGGGATGATCCCCCCAGAAGGAGCGGTGAAAGAGGTCGTGGATGTAATCATCGGGGCTGTCCTCGACCATTTTGATCTCCTGCAGGACCACCATCCTCTCCCGCTCTATCTCCTGGGGGTCAAAGGCGGAGTTGGCGATGATATCGGACAATATATCTACGGCGAGGGCGACGTCTTTTTGGAGGACCTTCGCATGGAGGCAGGTATACTCTTTGCCGGTAAAGGCGTTGATACTTCCACCCACCGACTCGATCTCGCGGCTTATATCAAAGGCACTACGTCTCTCCGTCCCCTTGAAGAGGAGATGTTCGATAAAGTGAGAGAGACCATTTTCCTTGACCCCCTCGTCTCTGGATCCCGTCGTAATCCATATCCCGAGGGATACTGACTCCAACGTCGGGATCGCCTCTGTCACTACCCTGATACCGTTATCCAAGATGGTCTTCTGGTAGCGTCCCATTACTTACTAGAGGGTTCAAGGATTCAAGTGGGTCTCCTTTTGCTAAGATCCTAGGCCCCTAGAATCCTTGATCCTGTGCTTGCAGAATTTACAAAAAGGGACCGATCCCTTCGGAGAGGTTTGGTGGGCTATCAAAAGATCCGTCTTTCCCCCCCATCCTCCCTGTTGTGTCTTTCCTCTGCGAGGACCGCCCGACGGCTCAACCTGATTTTGCCGTTGCTGTCGATCTCGATGACCTTTACCTTGATCTCATCTCCTACCCTGATGACATCAGTAACCTTCTCCACCCTTCCCTGCGCCAATTGGGAGATGTGCACCAGACCTTCTATCCCAGGTAGAATCTCCACGAAGGCACCGAAGTCGACGATCTTCTTAACCTTTCCCGTATAGATCGCCCCCACCTCTGCCTCCTGGGCAGACTCCTTCACGAGGGCGATGGCTTTCTCGATGGCCTCGGGAGAAGGGGAGGCGATCTTGACAATCCCGCTGTCCTCGATGTCTATCTTCGCCCCCGTTTTTTCAATAATGGACTTGATGTTCTTTCCCAGAGGTCCGATAACATCTCTGATCCGATTCGGGTTGATCTGGAGGGTCACGATGCGGGGGGCGTGTTTAGAGAGGGACTTTCTCGGCTTGTCCAGAGTCTTACTCATGAGATCGAGGACAGTGAGCCGGGCCTCTCGGGCCTGGTGGAGGGCCCTTTTCATAATGTCCTGGCTCAGCCCGGGGATCTTCACATCCATCTGGAGGGCGGTGATGCCGTCTGCGGTACCGGCCACCTTGAAGTCCATGTCGCCGTGATGGTCTTCATCACCGGCGATGTCGGTGAGGATGGCTACCTGATCGTCCTCCTTCATCAGGCCCATGGCGATACCGGCCACCGGGGCCTTGATGGGGACCCCCGCATCCATCAGGGAGAGACAGGCGCCGCACACGGTGGCCATGGATGAGGACCCGTTGGACTCCAATACCTCAGAGACGACTCGGATGGTGTAGGGGAACTCGTCAGTCGAAGGCAAGAGAGGCAGAAGGGCCCTCTCGGCCAAGGCGCCGTGCCCGATCTCCCGCCGGCTGGGTGCCCGCAGAAAGGAGACCTCCCCGACACTGAAGGGGGGAAAGTTGTAGTGGAGCATGAAGGTCTTATATGTCTCACCGCCTACGAGGGACTCCACCTTCTTTTCGTCCTCGGAGGTGCCGAAGGTGGTGACGACCATGACCTGCGTCTCGCCCCTGCTGAAGAGGGCCGAACCGTGGGTACGGGGGAGCAGACCCACCTCGCAGCTCATCGGCCTGATATCAGCAAACCCTCTCCCATCGATCCTCTTTTGCTCTGTAAAGATGGGGGTGCGCACCACCTCTCGTTCGGCATCCTCAAAGGCCCTCGTCACCTCAGCCTTGAGATCCCCCTCTGTTCCGCCAAATCTCTCCATGGTTTCTTGAAAGATTTCGCTCTGCCGGTCCCTGCGTTCGATCTTATTCGAGATATGGAAGGCCTTCTGGAGGAGGGGTTTTACAAACTCTTTGATCTCCTCAAAAAGAGGGCCACCACTGTGCACGGGGGTGTACGATCTCTTCTCCTTTCCACAGATCTCCCTGAGCTCGTCCTGCATATCGAGGGTCGATCGGAGGGCCTCATACCCAGAGAAGATCGCCTCGAGCATGCCCTCCTCATCAACGATCCTACCCTCTCCCTCTACCATTAACACTCCCTCACGGTTCCCCGCCACGATGAGGTTCAGGTCGCTCCTTGCCAGATCATCGGTCGTGGGGTTGACGACATAATTACCCTCGATCCTGCCTATCTTGACCCCTGCTATAGGTCCCATAAAGGGGATGTCCGATATCTGCAGGGCAGCCGAGGCCCCGATCATCCCCAAGATGGAAGGATCGTTTTGTTGATCGGCGGACAGGACGGTGACGATCACCTGTGTTTCGTTGAAGAACCCCTTGGGGAAGAGAGGCCTGATTCCCCTGTCTATCAAACGGGAGGAGAGGATCTCTCGGTCGGTCGGTCGGCCCTCCCGTTTAAAAAAGCCTCCCGGGATCCGCCCTGCCGCATAGGTCATCTCCACGTAGTTTACCAACAGGGGAAAGAAATCCATCCCCTCCTTTACCCCTCGATCGGCTACTGCCGTAACCAAGACAACGGTTTCTCCATATTGGACGAGGACAGCACCATCGGCCTGCTTGGCGACCTTCTCAGTCTCGATGGAAAGGGTCTGCCCCGCCCACTCTTTCTCTATCTTATTTCGCATGAAACTCATCTCCTCTGGGAATACGGGCGTTACTTCCTAAGCCCGAGTCGTTCGATCAACGTACGATAGCGCTCCATATCTTGACGTTTGAGATAATCGAGGAGGGATCTCCTTAAGCTGACCAGCTTCAGGAGGCCTCGGCGGGAGTGATGATCCTTCTCGTGTATATTGAAGTGTTCCGTCAAATAGTTTATCCTCTCGGTAAGCAGCGCTATCTGTACTTCGGGTGACCCGGTATCTTTATCGTGCAACCTGAATTCCCCTACGATTTCCTTCTTTTTCTCGACATTTAATGCCATCTATTCCTCCCTGGTCCATTTATAGTTTGTACTCTATCTCTACCACATGGGGGACCTTTTGTAAATATGACATCATGAAACACCCTCACGGGTCTGAGCGAAAGCCCCCTCTTACC
>CAYQOD010000053.1:0-9666 GCA_964419065.1 uncultured Thermodesulfobacteriota bacterium
TGATGATCTCGAGAGGTTTCGGGTCCGCCTTGATCGGTGGTACAGGGAGGGGGATCTCTACCGTGGAGGGCTCCCCCCGCGGATCTTGGAAGAACTTCGAGGACGCGGGTATCTCTATGAGGCAGATGGCGCCCTCTGGTTTAAGAGCACGCTCTTTGGTGATGAGAAGGATCGGGTAGCGGTCAAGGCTAATGGTAATACCACTTACTTTGCCTCAGACATCGCCTACCACAAGGATAAATATGATCGGGGGTATGATCTCCTCATAGACATCTGGGGGGCCGACCACCATGGCTACATCCCCCGTATGGAGGCTGTCGTTCAGGCCCTCGGATATGACCAGGCCAGTTTTAAGGTGGTCCTCGTGCAGCTGGTAAACCTATTGAGGGGAGGGCAGCAGGTGAGCATGTCCACTCGGGCGGGAGAGTTCACTACCTTGCGGGAGGTGATGGATGAGGTAGGAGTGGATTCGTGTCGCTATTTCTTCATGTTACGCAGGGCAGATTCCCCTTTGGACTTTGATCTGGAGCTGGCCAAACAGAAAGGTGCGGAAAATCCCGTCTATTACGTACAGTATGCCCATGCCAGGATAGCGAGCATCTTCAAGAAGGCAGCGGAGAAGGGGATGCCGGTGCCGACCTTCGATGACGTAGATCTCTCCCTGCTGCGTCTGCCAGAAGAGCGAGGGTTGATCAAGCGGGTGGCCATCTTTCCAGAATTTTTAGAGGGGATGGCCCGCTCATTGGAACCCCATCATCTTACGTCTTACCTGCAGGAGTTCGCCGCGCTCTTCCATGGTTACTATAACAAACATCGGGTTATTTCGGAGGATGAGGAGATGACAAGGTCGAGGATCCTCTTGGCCAAGGCCATTAAGGGAGTCCTACAGAGTTCTTTAGGATTACTGGGGGTCACCGCCCCTGAGGAGATGTGAGATGGAGGACTATAAAGAACCCATCTCTCGGGTGCAGAAACGCCGTCAGTTAAAGCGCCTCTTTGCCATTATGGGAAGTATGATCCTTGCCTTTCTGATATTCGTCCTGGGGGTGATCGTGGGGATACGCTTGGAGAAGGAGAGGATGCGTATCGCCGGTGGTACAGCTCCTCGGGTAGCGATCAGCAAAGAGAAGAGAGTTCCAGGCGGTGAGGGAGAGAGTAAAACCCCGTCTTCTTCCGAGAAAAAAGAGGAGGAGATGCGATTTACCTTCTATGAGACCTTAACGAAGAAAGAGGGTTCAGAGGACAAGAGAGGAGAGGAAGAGAAGGCGAGGGTGACGGAGGGAGTAAAGGAGGAGGAAAAGAAGGCGCAGACGCCCCCTCCCCCAGCCAAGAAGGTCGAGGAAGTCAAAAGGACGCTCGTAAAAAGTGATCTTTACTTTGTCCAGGTTGGTTCCTTTCGGGAGAAGGGAAGGGCTGAGGTCCTGAAGAATACACTAGAGAAAAGAGGATATAAGATTCACGTAACACCCGTTGAGATAGAGGACTCCGGTCTCTGGTACCGGGTGATGTTGGGGGGGTATGAGAGCCTGCAGGAGGCTCAAGCGATACAAAAGAAGATGATCGAGGAGGAAAATCTCAAGGAGGCCAGGGTGATACCAGGATCATGAGAGGTGATCTCTCGAAGATTTGTAATTTCTCTATACTTGTACACCAGCCGTGGAATATACACCATGCCATGAGGTCTTTGTGACCATCTCACTGGTTAGATGAAAGGAGGTAACGAGCTGATGCCTGAGGTGAAGAAGAAGAGTAAGGTGAGGGAATATGGAGAGACCTTGGTTATCGCGTTGCTCATCGCCCTCTTTGTCAGGGCCTTTGTGGTCCAGGCCTTCAAGATACCCTCCGGTTCCATGGAACCCACCCTCTTGGTGGGAGATCACATATTGGTGAACAAGTTTATCTATGGGGTGAGAATTCCCGTGATCGGCACCAAGTTCTTTACCTTTAAAAAGCCCCAACGGGGTGATGTCATCGTCTTCATCTATCCCCGCGACAGGAGTAAGGACTTCATCAAACGGGTTATCGCGGTAGAAGGAGAAGAGGTGGAGATACGGGGTCAGAAGATCTATATCAATGGCCGACCCATCGAAGATTCCTGGGGGACCTACCGCAGGGACTCTTCGTGGAGTCAGCCGTCCAGTGAGAACTATGGGCCTGTTATCGTTCCCCCTGGCTCCCTCTTCGTATTAGGAGATAACCGGGACAACAGCCAAGATAGCCGGGAGTGGGGGTTCGTCCCCCTTGAAGATGTGTTGGGAAAGGCCTTCATCATCTATTGGTCGTGGAACTGGCATGCCACCTCGCTCCTGTCCAAGGCCCGCGGGAATCGAATCGGCCACCTCATCCGCTAATACCCCATGATATCCTTGTCCTTCCAAAATATGGTGGCGATGAGTGCTACTCTAACCCACATCCCGTTGCGCACCTGACGCCAATACATGGCCCTTCTATCCTCATCGATCTCCACGGGGATCTCAGCCCTCCGGGGCAGGGGGTGCATGATGATGGCGTTTTCGCGGAGGATCTTCAGGTATTCCTTTTTAAAATGGAACCGTGAGTACTCTATCCTCTTGGATTCCCCCTGCTCGTCGTATTCATCTTGGATCCTGGTCATGTAGACGGCGTCCACCGAAGAAATGATCTCTTCCAGGCTATCTCGCTCCTCGAATTCCATGTTCTGCTCCCTGAGATATTCCTTGAGATCCTCTTCCATCTGTAGCTCCTGGGGGGCAACGAAGTAGAGTTTGACACCTTCGTAGTTCCTCAATAGATAGGCCAGGGATCTCACGGTCCTGCCCCTCAGCAGGTCACCGACAAAGGCGATCCTCTTGCCGTCGATACCTCCATAGCCCTCGAAAGAACGGTGCAGGGTATAGATGTCCAGCAGTGCCTGGGTGGGATGCTGATCCTTACCAGAACCGGCGTTGATGACGGGCACCGGTCTGTTGATCCGATTCAGGAGGAAGGCGATCCGTTCGGCGAACCCCGCTTGGGGGTGACGCATCACGATGAGGTCCACATAGCTGCTGAAGGTCCTGACGGTGTCCTCCTGGGATTCTCCCTTCATCTCCGATGAAGTGGCGGTATCCCTCACCTCGGAACACTGAATGCCTAAGATCTGACAGGCAGCCATGAAGGAGAGGAAGGTCCTGGTGGATGGTTGGACGAAATACAGCATCGCCCGCTTGCCCACCAGGAGGGACTGGAGGAACTTTACCCCTCCGTCAGTCTTGGCAATACCCCTGATGGTGGTGGCGAGCTCACAGATCTCATCCAGAAACTTCCGGTCAAATTGCTGGGACATGATGACGTGAAATATGTTCCCGTCCCGCAAGAAGTATTCCTTTTTATCCCCCCCCCGCAGCTTATGGAAGGTCTCCCAGTCGATCCTGTCCATTATGTTTCACCCCCTTGAATCTATCTTAGCGAGTTTCAGGGAGAAAATCAAGAATGAGGAAAGCTACAGGGGGCGTCTCTTGTAGGCCATCAACATATTGAGGATTCTCAAAGGCTCAAAATTTTTATTGTCCCATTCCCCGAATGGGGCAATAATATCCTGTACAGGATGAGACCCCCCAACGGCACAAAAGGCCGTATGTCCTCAGGGTCCCCCCTCGAAGTCCTTGACAGGATAAGGAAGGAGGCCTAGTCTTACAGATGAGAACAATCCCTCGGAGGAATTGATGAAGAAAAAGGCACTCGGTGTAATCTTCACCATCTTCCTTCTATCCCCTCCTCTCTGTTGGGCAGGAGAGGTCCTCAGGTATAGGCTGGAGAACGGGATGAGGGTGGTCCTGCGTGAGAGTCACGCTGCGCCGGTGACCGCCTTTCAGGTCTGGGTAGAGGTGGGAAGCGCCGATGAAAAACCCGTGGAGGCGGGCATATCGCACCTTATCGAGCACATGATCTTCAAGGGGACAAACGAGAGAAGGGCCGGTGAGATAGCGCAGACCATAGAGCGTCATGGAGGCGACATCAATGCGTATACCAGCTATGATCATACCGTCTATCACGTGGAGATCGCCAGCCGCTACCAGGATAAGGGGTTGGAGGTCCTGGCCGACGCCGTTCAGCACCCCTCCTTCGACCCTCAGGAATTGGCACGGGAGAAGAAGGTAGTGGTTGAGGAGATACGGATGGGGGAGGATGACCCTGGGAGCAGGCTTCACAAGGCCCTCTTCAGCACCAGCTTTCAGCGCCATCCCTATGGGAGGCCCATTATAGGATATGCGGAGACGGTAAAAGGTCTCAGCAGGGACGAGGTTTTTACCTATTATAGAACGTGGTACGCGCCGGAGAACATGGTCTTTGTGGGGGTGGGCGACTTCAGGGCTCAGGAGCTGTTGCCCCGGCTGAAGGCCCTCTTCGCCTCACCTCATCGTCCCCCCCCATCGCGCACGCGACCCTCAGAGCCCCTCCAGAAGACCTTCAGACCCTGTATCATGCGGGAAGGCCTCCAAGAACGGTATTGCGCCCTGAGCTTCCACATTCCCAGCGTAAAGGATGAAGACCTCTTCGCCTTAGACCTGCTAGCCGCGCTTTTGGGTCAGGGGAAATCCTCTCGCTTGCAGCAGGAGTTGAGGTTCAAACGGGGGGTGGCGAGCTCCATCTACGCCTACTCCTTCACCCCCAAGGATCCGGGGCTCTTGGTGATCGGTGGGACATTGAACCCGGGGGGGGTCAAGGAGGGGCTTAAAGGGATCATGGAGGAGATCCGGAGGATAGCGGCAGAAGGGATATCTGAGGAAGAGTTGAGAAAGGCCAAGGTCATGGTGGAGGCAGACTTCACCTATGACCGGGAGACGGTACAGGGGGAGGCGAGGACCCTCGGCTATTTTGAGATGATCATGGGGGATGCTGCCAAGCGGGACGAGTACCTACAGGGCATTCGTCGGGTGAGTGCTGAGCAGATCACTGAGGTTGCGAGGAAATACCTCCACCCTGAAAACCTCACCCTCTGCCTACTCGTGCCAGAGGAGGAGAGGGAGATAGAAGATCCACGAACCATCGAGGACGTGGTGGGCGGACTGGAAGCTTCAGCAGCTCCTCAGGAGACAATGGGAGATATACAGAGGGCTGTACTGGAGAACGGGCTCACCATCCTGTTTCATGAGGACCACTCGCTCCCCGTGGTGGGGATATGCGGCGTGTTCCTCGGGGGGGTGCGGTTTGAGAGGGAGGAAAGGGCCGGGCTCACCCGCTTCCTCTCCATGATGTTGACCAGGGGTACCAAAACACATACCTCCCTCCAACTGGCCCGGGAGACGGATTCTCTCGGGGCAACTCTGGAGACCTTCTCAGGATACAACAGCTTTGGGGTAGAGGCGAAAGGTTTGAGCAAGGACTTTCCCCACCTCTTACGTTTAGTGGCCGAGGTGATCACGCAACCAAGCTTCCCGCCTGAGGAGGTGGAGAAGGTGAGGGGTGAGATCCTGGCCGCCCTGGGCAAAGAGAGGGATAGGATGATCCCTTGGACCATGCGGCTTGTGCGTGAGACCCTGTATGAGAGACATCCCTATCGCCTGAACGTCTTGGGAGAGGAGGGGACGATCAAGCGCATAAAGCGGAGGGACCTCGTGCGGTATTATAAGCGGTATGCCCTTCCCCAGAATATGGTCCTGGCTATTGTGGGAGATGCCACATGGGAGGAGGTGCTACAGTCTATAAGGGGAGCCTTTCACGGTTTGCGCAGGTCGAGCTTTTCTTCTCCTCCCATCCCCCAAGAGACGAAGAGGCCGGGGATCAGGCGACGGGAGGTAGCACAGGAGAAGCAGCAGGTCCATATCGCCCTCGGCTTCCTCGGGGCCACTGTACGGGATCGTGACCGCTTCTCCCTGGATGTCTTAGAGGCCGCCCTGGGTGGCCAGGGGGGGAGGTTCTTCACCCAATTACGGGACAGGGAAGGATTGGCCTATGCGGTGTCCTTCTTCGTTCGATCTGATCTTGATCCCGGTTACCTGGGGGTGTATCTGGCTACGAGTCCCAACAAGGGAGAGCACGCACTGCAAGGTATGAAACAGATCCTTCAAGAAGTTCGACAGAAGGGAATCACCCAGGAGGAATTGGACAGGGCCAAGGGGTATCTCATTGGGACGTATGAGATCGGTCTCCAGGGTCCCCTCACCATGGCCTTCACCATCGCCCTCGATGAACGGTACGGCCTCGGCGGGGATTTCTACCGCCGGTATGCCCGTCAGATAGAGCAGGTGACCACGGAAGATGTATTGCGGGCAGCCAGAAAATATATCACGATGGATTCCTATACCTTGGTTATCGTTGGCCCTTCATCTCCTTGAGCCTCGTGAGGACCGCCTCCTTCTTTCCCTTGATCCTTGATGCCTTGTCCCGCCGATCGTCTATCTTGATGGTGGTGAGCACCCGTTGTGCCCCTCTTGCAAAGGGTGCCCGGTGCATCTGGGCGGCCAGTCGTAACAACTCCTCTACCTCACCTTCCACCTCTGTCCCCATGGCGGTGAGCTCGTATGGTATCCCCCCTTCATCCAGTATCCTCACACAATCAGCTACAAATTGGCTGATACTAGGGGTCTTTGTTCCCACCGGCACGACGCTGATCTCCATGATCGCCATCTCAACACTCCTTTCTATTTGCAAAGTGAAGGATTCAAGGGTTCGAGCAAGACCATCTTATACGTGAACCCTATAATCCTCGAATCCTCGAACCCTAAAACTATTGCCTTTAGGCGATAGTGGTTTACTGATGGATGCTCTCGAGGATAAACCCCCCAGCCAAACCGAAGAAGGCGTTGGGTGCCCAGGCTGCAATGAGGGGTGGGAGGGAGCCGGCGTGCCCCATGGCGATGGAGATGGCAAAGGCCAGCCAATACGCAAACCCGATTACTATACTGAGTCCCACCCCTTGGGCTATTCCGCCACCGCGTCCACGGCCCGCCGCTAGGGCCAGGGGAGTACCCATCAAGACCATGATGAGGCTCAGGAAGGGGAAGGCTACCTTGGCATGGAGGTCAACGACATACCGAGTGGGGTCGTATCCCTCCCTTTTGAGCCGTTCCACATAACCCTTCAGCTCACGGTAACTCATCTCCTCCGGGCCCTTCATCCCCTTTTTGAAGTCCTCCGGTCTCTCAGGGATGGGGATATCACGCTCCTCATAGAGCTTCGTCAGCACCTCGCCCCCGTGGCGAAATTCCCTGATGACCACCTGACAGAAGGTCCAACCTTCCCCGTTCCAACGGGCCTCATGGGCGTCTATGCGCTGCTGAAGGTTGAATTCCTTGTCGAACCGATAGATGGTCACCCCCTTGATAATATCCTCCTTCGGCTCAAGGAGACGAATGTTGTAAATGACGTCCTCGCCACGGTACCAGATCTTGTTGAGCCTGAAGAAAGCTCGCTCCTCTTCCTTATTTACCTTTACCGACCAGATATAATTGGCCTTGCGGACGGAGTAGGGAACGATGGTTTCATTACAGAGAAAGATAAAGACGGTGACCGTGGCGGCGAGGAGGAAGAGGGGGAATATGATTCTATAGGCGCTGATCCCATGGGCCTTCATGGCCACGACCTCGTTGTTCCGTGAGAGGATCCCCAGGGTGATCAAGGCGGCCAAGAGGGTGGCGAAGGAGAGGGTCTGAGAGAGGAAGGGGGGTATGGTATAGAGGAAGTATTCCAGCACGAGGTACAGCGGGACCTTGTGGACAATGATTGTATTGACCCTCTCGAAGAGCTCGACCACAAAGAAAATCATGAAGAAGGTGGCCACCGCCAGTGAGAGGGTTTTTAGAAACTCCCTGATGATATAGCGGGTTATAATTCTCAAATCGTGAACCTTCTATAGGCTCTTTGCATTAACTATAGCAAAGGACACAGATATTTTGAATAATAATGGATGGACCTACATCTCGCGGAAAAATCGCCTCCATTTCTCCCTCAGAAATCGTATCCCCCTGTCCCCCCAGGTGATGATCCGCGCGGGGGATTCCTGAGCTGTCTTGACAAAGAGGTAGATCCCCAATATCCCCAAGGAGATATTGGGGAACCACGCAGCCAAAAGGGGTGAGATAACCCCACCACTGCCCAGATTCTTTCCCAGACAGTAGAGAACGTAGTAGAGGAGGAGGATGACAAGACTCAAAACAAATCCCCATGACCTTCCCGACTGCGTACGCTGCACCCCCAGAGGGATTCCCACGAGACCAAAGATCAAAGCGCCAAAGGGAATGGCGAATTTGAAGTGGAGCTCCACCAACTGCGGGCGGATATTCTTTCCCAGCATCCGATATTGCCTGATCTTCTCCCGCAAATCCTTGATTGACATTTCTTTTTCCAGCATCCTCACCTTCCCCTTTTCACGCGCCTTTTCTATCTCCTCCTTCAAGGAGAGCGTGAACTGATAGGTGTTGAAGTTGATGGTGCGATACGCCTCCCTTGTTGTTTCCTGAGCGTGAATGCTCCCGTCGAAGAGATGCAATACCACCTTCTGGGTCTGGGGATCTGGGGCGAGATACCCCCTGCGGGCGAGGATGGTACTGTTCATCTGAGGATCCCTCTCATCGTAGATCATGATCCCCTCGAAACCCTTCCCTCCTTGGGAGAATTTGTTCACGTAGATGACCAAATCGCCAAAGGTGGCATTGAAGATTCGTTCCTTTATATCCAACGTTGCCTTGGTCTCGGCCAGTCGAAAGAGGGTTTCCCGAAAGTTTTTGCTCCCCCAGGGGACGGCATAGAATACGAGGAAGGAGGTCAGGAGAAAGGTGAGCACGGAGAGGAAGCCCACCGGAGGACTGAGTCGGTAGAGCCCCACCCCCGATGTCTTGAGGGCGGTGATCTCATTGTCTGCGGACATTCTCCCGAGTGCCAAGAGGACCCCGAGCAAGAAGGCCATGGGGACGACGAAGACCAGAAAGGCCGGGGTGAGACACAAGAAGAGCTTTATCGCATATCCCAGAGGGATCCCCTTGTCCACCACCATCTCCGTGATCCGGAACAATTTGCTCACTAAGAAGACAAAGGTGAAGATTACCATACCTATCCCACCAGGGACCAGGATCTCCTTGAGGATATAGCGATCGATGATCTTAGGCATCATGATCTTCTACTCGACCAGGGTGAGGAGGGAACTCACTGCGGTACGATTCTCCGTCTCTTTGGCAGATTGGTTCTTATCCGCTACTGTAAAAACGTCCTTCCATAGATCGTACCTTAACCCAAATATCGCAAAGCCCACTCACGTACTATACACCTGCACTATACCAGAAAGAAAAGGGTCTTTTCAAGAAAGCAGGGAAAAATTTTCTCTTGCAAAACAGAGGGGGTTGTGTTAAAGGTCATTCTCATTAAAAAACACGCCTCTTGATCGATTTGGGGGTGCCCGCAAGGGTTCCAAACGAGTTGAGAGGGGCGGAAGACAGAACCAATAAGGAGGTACTATGCCTATTGTCACGATGAAGGAATTGTTAGAAGCGGGGGTCCATTTCGGCCATCAGACGAAGCGATGGAACCCCAAGATGAAGCCGTACATCTTCGGGTCGAGGAATGGTATCTATATCCTCGACTTGCAGCAAACGGTTCAGCTTTTAGGTGTGGCCTATGAATTCATCAGAGACACCGTCGCAAAAGGGGAGAAGATCCTCTTCGTCGGGACGAAGAGACAGGCCCAAGAGGGGAGTCTGTGCAGTGTCGTGG
>CAYQOD010000054.1:0-9656 GCA_964419065.1 uncultured Thermodesulfobacteriota bacterium
AGTCCCCAGCCTATCCACCTCCCATGCAATACCCAACTCTTCCTTCTCCTTGGGCTCCTTGTTCTTCCAGACCTCAGCGGCAAAATTGGCTAAGATCGGCATCTGCATCATGGCATCCTGGAACATGACCCCCACGTGCTTGGTCCTCTCCTGCACGGAGAAGCAATATTCGATACCATATCCGAGGGCCGATGCCAGGGGATCGAGGACGATCTTCTCCCGGGACAGAATCCTGGTCAGCTTTACATTAAGCTCCTTTTGGAGGTTGATATCCACAGGGGCCTGAGCTACGACGCAATGGCCGTGTTCTTTAGCGGCATTGGCGATGGGCTCAAAATCCTCCTTGGTCACCGGGCCTAACAGCAGATTCTCTCCGCTCAGAACCTCGGCCACCGCGGCGAGCACGGCAGGGTCTTTGCCCTCATTACCCGTTGTGTAGACGATCAGGGGTATAGTGATGGCATCGTAGACCCGCTTTGCCAGGTCCGCTGCCTGCTCGGGAGGGGTGTCTTTCTCATTCGGGTCGGCACTGATGAGATAGAGGTAGACAAGATCGGCCCCTAACTCCTCACACCGCTTTGCCCAGGCAACGGGATCGGAGACCACATCCTTGTACGGCTCCAGGACCCACGGCGCCCAGTTCTGCGGTTCCACATCCCAGACCTCCAGGGCGATCTTGGGTGGATTGGGGAATGCCCCTTCATCAAAGGTCTGGTTAAAGGAGAGGACATTCTCTCCCCCTATCTTTACCGCCCGATCACCCTTTCCAACGATCACCTCGACGACCGTTCCCTTGTAGCTCTCAACCGGTACCGTAAAGGCCATCTTCAGCACCTCCTCTCTATGTCTCCAACCACGTATGTGAGTACAAGATCTCCCCCATGAGGACCTTTGCCGTCTTGGCATAGTCTAGCTCTTTGGGAGGGAGAGATGCCAGATCTATTTCCTCTCCATCCATGACCTTATGGATCACCTCCACGATCCCCGGAAAATTCCCACGCGCCAGATCCCGCAGCTCGACATCAAAGGCATCGACGATGGCCGAATGCATGCCGTAACGCTGCAGCATCACCAGATAGGACCTGTTGAGGATGCCCCTGAGTTCCTCCGGTACCCCATTGGAGATGTTGGAGAGCCCGATGGTCGATTTTACCCCTGGAATGAGGTCCGGCAGCATCTGCGTAAACTCCAAGCATGCCACAACCCCCTGCTGCGAAACACTGACCGGGAGTAAAATAGGGTCAATCCAGATCCGCTCATTCTCAATCCCGAGGTCGTTGGCATACGCTGCCGTCTCCATGATGCTTTCGGCCCTGGCCTCGGCATCGGAAGGGATACCCTTGTCGGTCAGCACAGAGACGATCACCTCACAATTATACTGAGATGCCAGGGGAAGCATCCGCTCCTTACTCTCCTGTTTTCCTGAGGCGGAATTTATCAGGGGAGGCCACTTGGCCACCTTGAGCCCAGCCTCCACCGCCAAGGGGTTTGTGCTGTCCAGGGCGAGGGGGGTATCCATCACCTCCTGGACGACTTCTACCAGCCAGCCCATGACATCAGGGTCTTTGCGGGCCGGGCCGACATTGAGATCGATATAGTCCATCCCTGCATCGGCCTGTTCCTTGGCCATCTGCTGTATCATCTTCTTGTCCCTCTGGCTTACGGCGTCAGAGACCTTTTGGGAAATGATATGTAAATTCTCCCCAATGAGTACCATCTTCCTCATCCTCCTTTATAGGATCTTTTCTACGAGCTGCCTTACTACCTTCACCACCTTGTTATCATCAGGTAGCTCAACGAGAGACTTCCCCTCTATATCAAATCTCCCGATCTGCTCATCCTCTGGGATCAAACCGAGGATATCCAACCCCGTCTCCTCTACCCTTCGTTGTATCATAGGATCCATTTCCCTGGGTACCCGATTGATCACAAAACCCACCTTTTTGACATCGAGCTCCAACTCCTTGGCCAACGCGGCGATCCTCGCGCCGCTCTGAATCCCCTTTAAGGAATGATCGGAGACGAGGATGAGGATATCCGCCTCCCTGGTGGTCCTTCTGCTCAGGTGCTCCATCCCGGCCGCATTGTCCATGATCAGATAGGCATAATTGTCTTCGAGGTTATCCATGATCCTGCGCAAGACACTGTTCACGTAACAGTAACACCCAGGGCCTTCACCTCTGCCCATACTCAGGAAGTCAAATCCCTTTTCTTCGGCCATCACCTCGGTTAATTTCGCCTCCAACCAGTCGTCCTTGGAAAACCCCGGGGGAAACTGAGAGACCTTCTTCTCCATCTCCTCCAGGACCTCACCGACCGTCTTTATTCCATTCAGGCCGAGGGCCTCTGCCAGGTTTCCATCGGCATCGGCATCGATGGCGAGGACAGGTCCTTTGCTCAAACGGATCAGATAGCGCACGATCAGGGCGCTCAAGGTCGTCTTGCCTGTGCCGCCCTTGCCGGAGACAGCGATGCTAAAAGACATAATTCCCCCTACTATGTCAGTCCCGCCGCGAGCTTTGCCGCCTTAACGGTATTGAGCATCAGCATGGTGATGGTCATGGGGCCTACTCCACCGGGGACAGGGGTGATGGCACTCGCCTTCTCCTTGACCGCATCAAAGTCGACATCTCCAGCCAAGAGCGCCTTGCCCTCAGGGGTCTTGCCGATACGGTTCACCCCGACATCGATCACTACCGCCCCTTCTTTTACCATGTCAGCCGTTATCGCCTTGGGGCGACCTGCGGCGACAATGAGGATATCGGCCCTCTTGGTATGGAAGGCCATGTCCTTGGTACGGGTATGACATACCGTTACGGTGGCGTTGGCGTTCGGCAGCTTCTGCATGAGGATGGCCGCAATGGGCTTGCCCACGATGTTGCTGCGGCCGACCACCACCACCTCCGCCCCCTCAATCTGGACTCCGGAGCGGATCAACAGCTGCCATATCCCGTGGGGTGTACAGGGGAGAAAATCGGGTTCTCCGATCAAGAGCTTCCCCACATTCACGGGGTGAAAGGCATCGACATCTTTCTTGGGGTCGATGGCATAGAGGACCTTTGTCTCGTCGATGTGCTTGGGCAACGGTAACTGGACGAGAATGCCATGGATCTTGGAGTCTTTGTTGTACCGATCGATGAGGGAAAGAAGGGCGTCTTCTGAGATATCAGCAGATTGGTTGTCCTGGATGGAGTAAAACCCTAATTCTTTGGAGGTCCGCTGTTTCCCCGTCACATAGCTCACCGAGGCTGGGTCTTCTCCCACCAAGATGGTGACCAACCCCGGCTCTACACCATGTTTTCCTTTAAGCCCCTCTACCTCCTTTTTGAGTTCCTCTCGGATCTCTTGAGCTACTTCTGTCCCCTTGATGAGCCTAGCAGCCATAATTCCCCCCCTCCTATGAATTTTATATGGGCTTTTCTCTCCCCTCTTACTTGAGCGGGGCACAAAGTGCCACTCTTCACAAACTGAACCCTAGAACATTTTTCCTCCTTTGTCAAGGGCTTCCCGGGAATTCGCGTACAGGGGGGATCCGTTAGAGTTGAGAAAGAATTCCCCGCCACAGCATATCCGTTCTTAGCGAGAATTCCCCAGTTTGTCAAGTGTTAACAGAGATATCCTCGTACGAAACAAAAAGGCCAGGCAGAGTGCCTGGCCTGAATGTAACGTAAGGATCAGTCTCAAAATAATTTAGAACAACCCCTTCACCAGACCGGTCTTCACGTCCACATCGACCCTGCGGAAGGCAGGATTAGAGGAGGTCCCCGGCATGAGGCTGATGGTTCCGGCACACGGACAGAGGAACTTCGCCCCGGAATAGATCAACACGTCGCGGATGGGTAGGGCCCACCCCTTCGGAACACCCTTGATGGTCGGATCGTGCGTGAGGCTCAGGTGAGTCTTGACCATCATGGTGGCGTAATCATCATATTTGGAGTCGCCCTCGAGCATCTTCGCCTTGGCCTCGGCATCGGGGGTCCACGACACCCC
Organism: uncultured Thermodesulfobacteriota bacterium; assembly: GCA_964419065.1. GTDB lineage: Bacteria > Desulfobacterota > B13-G15 > B13-G15 > RBG-16-54-18 > CAYQOD01. Next base: position 3,991 of record CAYQOD010000054.1, read on the forward strand.
ATCGGCCCCATAGACCACCGTGGCAATCTTCTCTACCCGCTCTCTTAGTTTCATCTCCAGGGGATACAGGAACGTAAACTCGCTCTTCTCCTCGCAGGCCTCAATCACCGCATCGGCCAACTCCAGGGCACCATCGCCACCCTTGAGCCAGTGCTCACTGACCGCACAGCGGGCCCCGGCCCCCTCGGCCGCCTTGCGGACCATAGCGATCTCATCCTTGGTATCGGTGTGGAAGGCGTTGATGCATACCACCGGGTTCATGCCTGATGTCCTGATGGTGTTGATGTGATGCAGCATGTTGGGGATCCCCTTCTCCAGGAGCTTCAGATCCTCCTTGGTGTAGGAATCGGGCAGGGGCAGACCTGCCACCACCTTGGGACCACCGCCGTGCATCTTCAGGGCCCTGATGGTGGTGGTGAGTACCGATACATGCGGCTTGAGTCCACTGAAGCGGCACTTGACGTTCCAGAATTTCTCGAAGCCGATATCTGCCGCAAACCCGCTCTCGGTGACATGGTAGTCAAACATCTTCAGGCCGATGCGGTCGCCAATGATAGAGGACTGCCCTACGGCGATGTTGGCAAAGGGACCGGCGTGCACCATACAGGGCTGATACTCCACCGTGCAACAGAGGGTGGGGTTAATAGTGTTTCGCATCCAGGCGGTCATAGCGCCTCCCACCTCCAGATCGCCGGTGGTGACGGAATTGCCCTTTTTATCGAAGGCCACGGTGATCTGGTCCATCCTCTCGCGCAGATCGGCCAGATCCGTGACAATGGAGAGCATGGCCATGAGCTCGGAGCTCACGGCGATACCGAACTTGGACGGCATCAGAAAGCCGTCCATGCGGCCACCGATGCCTATGATAATGTTCCTGAGGCTCTGGGCGCAGAAGTCCATGACCCAGCCCATCTCGATCCTCGTGGGGTCGATGTCCAGGCGGCGCATCCCAGTACGCTTGGCTAACTCCTCATCGTCGTAATTACGCTCGTGCTGCATCCTGGCGGTCAGTGCCACCATGGCCAGGTTGTGGGCATTTATGATGTCGTTGATGTCGCCGGTGAGGCCCATGGAGAATTCAGTCATGGGAATGAGCAGGGCATTGCCGCCGCCCGCAGCCGTCCCCTTGATGTTCATCGTGGGGCCACCTGAGGGCTGGCGTATACAGCCTCCCACATTCTTGCCCCGCTTGCCCAATCCCTCCAGGATACCCATGGTGGTCGTCGTCTTACCCTCACCCAATGGGGTAGGGGTAATGGCGGTCACCTCAACATACTTGCCATCCGGCTTTTTCTTGAGACGCTCGATAATCTTTAGGAAGTCAAGCCTGCAGAGTCTCCCGTAAGGCATGATCTCATCCTTTTGAAGATTCAGCCTCTCCCGCCACTCATCAGGGGTCGGCATCTTCTTCTCTGCTTCCTCCGCAATCTGCCAATCGGACATCTTTGTGGCATCATACGCCATTTCTCTTCCTCCCCTTTAAGATTTTGATTTTGATTGTCATACTCCGTCCTCTGCTAAATCCCTGCATGCTGCTACATAATCATAAAATCCTCATTATTAAACGGTCTTATCGGGTACCAGAATTGCGTCACCCCCCATTAAGAAATAGTTCCCATCTTCACAATGTGATTTATTATATGAACCATGTTTCTTTGTCAAGGGGGATTTTATAACAGTGGTGAGGTATTATGATCGATCCACCGCGTCGCTAATAACAAAATATTATGAACAAAAGTTACAGAAAATAGTTGTTATTCCCTCTCCTATCTCTCCTACCTCGGACCTTACTTTCCGACGCAGAAGCGGGAAAAGATCGACTCCAGAATATCTTCGGGGGTGGTTTCCCCCACAATTTCTCCGAGGATATCGAGGGCCCCCCGAATCTCGATGGCGGTAAGGTCCCACGGTATCCCTCGCTTCCGTTCCTCCAAGATCTCCTTCAGCACCCTCTTTGCCCTCTCCAACACCCTCTTGTGTCGTAGGTTTACGGGGACCAATTCCCCTCCTCCTTTAACCACTTTCCCCTTGATGATGGCATCCACCATCCCCCTTTTCAATCGCTCAATCCCATCCCCCTTCAGGGCGGATATGGAGTAAACGTTCTTTGTCCCCAATGCCTTTCGTACCTCCTCCTCTGAAAGGCAGGGGGAAAGATCGATCTTGTTGAGGACAACGATAGTTTTCTTCCCCTCCACCTCTCTGAAGATCTTATGGTCCTCCTCGTTCAGGGGACAGTTCCTGTCCACCATAAGGAGGATGAGGTGGGCCTCGGTTAATTTCTCCTTGGCAAGCCTCACCCCCTCCTGTTCCACCTCATTCTTTGGCTCCCTCAACCCTGCCATGTCCAGAAGCCTGATAAGGACTCCCGAGAGATTTATGGCCTCTTCAATGACATCGGTGGTGGTCCCGGGAATGGGGGTAACAATCGCCCGTCTCCTCTCCAGCAATTGGTTCAGAAGGGATGACTTTCCCACGTTGGCCTTTCCCACGATGGCTACCTTGACCCCATCACGGTAGATCTCCCCTTGTCCATAGGCCCTGATCAATTCATCTACCTTGCTTACAATGCGATCAAGCTCTTTTGCCATCTCTCCAATAGCGGGGGGAGTTATATCCTCCTCAGGGACATCTATATATGCCTCAATAGGGACGAGGATCTCCAAGAGCTCCTCGCGCAACCCCTCTACCTCGCGGGTGAGCCTCCCCCGAAGTTGTTCACCAGCCAGACGGAGCCCCTCCTCAGTCTTGGCCTGAATGATGTCCAGGACGGCCTCGGCCTGCGCGAGGTCTATTCTCCCAGCCAGAAAGGCCCTCTTGGTGAACTCCCCCGGAAGGGCCTCTCTGGCCCCCTCTCGCAAGACAAGCTCCAGAACCTGCTGGAGGACTAAAAAACCCCCGTGACAGTTGATCTCCACCACATCTTCCCTGGTATAGGTCTTTGGTGCGGCCATAAAGGAGAGGAGGACCTCATCAATGGTCCTCCTCTGCTCCCGGGGATCTACAATCTCCCCGTAGCGGATTTGGTGGGATGCAAGGCCTGCCGGGCCGCTCTTTGGACGGAAGAGCCTCTCCGCGATCCTCTTTGCATCCGGGCCGCTTATCCGCACAATGCCGATGCCGCTCTCCCCGTAAGGGGTGGCTATGGCAGCAATGGTATCGTCATCGTGCAAGGGCATTTTCCGTAAGGACCCCCTCAGAGAAGGCAATCAGAAGAAACGTTCTCCCTCAATTGATAGCATAAAAGACCCTTCCCCCTCAAGATCTCTTGAGATCTCACTTCAGGGGGACAAAGCATTCCCCCGAAATCTAGGCAAGGAGTTCCCTCTTTGTGGTCTTTGAAGGATGCAACCCCTCAACAGGAGGGGCTGTGAGGGTAACAGGCATTTTCATGGTTTGTGGGTGACGGAGCCTCATGGACAATTACACAAGGATTTACGTCCTGTGGTGAACGGATAGAGAACCTTTCGAGGCTTGCAAATGATGAGCTTGAGTGGCAATCCCCAGCACAGATCAATGTTTCACGTGGAACACTCCTTTAAGATCTCTTTGTTCGGGGGATTATTTTTATACTTTTCAGCTCCCTCTCTCCCTCACTTCGCGTCTCTATCCCCTGATCATCCTTCAGGGCAAGGTGCACTATCCTCCTATCCCGTGAATTCATGGGCTGTAGGCTGATAGCCCTCCCCGTATTTTTGGCCTTCTCACTCATGTGCCGTGCGAGCCGTTCCAGGGTCTCCCTCCTGCGCTCACGGTACTCCTCTGTATCGACAACTACTATCCTCTTTTCCCCCAATTGCTTTCCTACAATCCTCCCTACTATGTATTGAATCGCATCTAAGGTCTGGCCGTGCCGGCCGATCAACAGACCGCTTCCATCTCCCCTGATGTTCAAATAGATCCTACCGCCTTCTACCCTTCCCTCTACCTTTGCAGGAACCTTGATGCCTGCGATGATCCTCTCCAGGGCCATTTTTGCATACGTGAGTCCCTTATCTTCTTCTTCCTCTATCCCCTGAGGTTCTTTCAATCTCGCCCTTACTCTTACCCGCTTATTTCCCATTAAACCGAAGATCCCACGCGACTTCTCTTCGATGATCTCAAACTCCAGTTCCTCCCTGTTTTTCCCGAGCTCTCTGCATATCTCCTCGATGGCCTCTTCAGCGCTCCTCGCCTCTTTCTCTATCGGCATCTTCCGCCTCCTTACTTCTTCCTGTTGATATACAGCTGGTGCCCGATGCTGAGGACATTGGTGACCAGCCAGTAGAGAACCAGCCCTGATGGAAAATTCAGAAAGAAAAACGTAAAGAAGATCGGCATGAGGGTCATCATCTTAGCCTGGGCGGGGTCAGCGGTCACCGTGCTCATCTTTTGTTGGAGGAACATCGTGCCTCCCATTAACAGGGGTGTTATATACGTGGGATCTTTGTCAGCCAGATCCCTGATCCACAAGATAAAGGGTGAATGTCTGAGCTCTATAGAGTCCGACAAGGCTCGATAGAGGGCGAAAAAGACCGGGAGCTGCAGGAGCAAGGGAAGGCACCCGCTGAAGGGATTCACCTTACGCCTCTTGTAGAGTTCCATGACCTCCCGGTTGAGGGTCTGTCTGTCATCCTTGTATTTCTGTTGCAACTTCTTTACCTCTGGCTGCAACTTCTGCATCTCCTTCATCGACTCCTGGCTCTTATGGGTAAGGGGGGTAAAGAGGATCTTGAGTAAGAAGGCCAAGATGATGATATCCAGGCCATAATTGCCCGTAAACCTGTTGGTGAAGTCGAGGATCTTCAGGATGGGAACTGCTATTACGTTGAGCCAGCCATGATCAGCAACCTTCTTCGCCGTTGGACTTATCTGTGCGAGGAGATGAGAGACCTTCGGTCCCAAGAAGAGGGTGTACGATACCACATCCCTCCCCCCTGGTCTCACCTCCAAAGGGGTGCGGAGGCTACCATGAATGACATCCTCGGGGACACGGCGCAGCATCAGACTGGTCCCCTTCATCGATGGATAGATCAGGGAAATAAAATAATCTTCGTCAAGACCGAACCACTCCATCTCCCCGATGGTCTTCTCCTCTGTCTTTATCTTCTTCGGCTTGATCTTCTCCACGTCACCATCAGCGTAATAGATGGGGCCAAAGAATCCATAAAATCTCTTTATCTCCCTCACCTCTGCCGTCCATTCCAGCTCCACTGTTTCCTTGGCCGAGCCCCGATCGGCAGGGTGGAAGACCGCAACTTCCATGTCCAACCGATAGCTATCGGCGTAAAATTTAAATCTCTTCTCGACCTGTTCTCCTGAAGGGGACTTCCAGTGGAAGGTGAGCGTCCCCTCCTCGCCATTGCGGGTCAACGTCATCCCCCCAACTGAGGGGATGGAGGGTATCCCTTCATCATATCTTATTGTCCCCGTGCTAAACCTGACCCCGAGAGGCAAATTTTCCAAGGTAGTGGTGTTCACGATGTCAACGGGTTGGGGGGGGGTCTCATCTACTCCTTTTCGCCCCAAGACCCTTCCTACCATGTTCTGCACGAACTTCCCCAGGGGATGCATGGGGACTTTGTCCATATAGTCCTTCAACTTCCAGCTCTTGAGCCTTCCCCCGAAGGTGGTAAAGGTAGCGGTATACAGCGGGGTCTCTACAACGACATCCTGGTACTTGACCC
>CAYQOD010000055.1:0-9565 GCA_964419065.1 uncultured Thermodesulfobacteriota bacterium
AATTATTGACCTTTAAGCCTATATTAATACCAACCAATTAAAGGGACATGACCTAAATTTTACCCTTCTCACTTCTCCCGCTTCGGGATCGCGACATTCTTATTTCTATAATGGAGAGCGGGAGCGAGATCCCGTCAATCATATTTTTGTACAAAGAGGTACGCGACTGCATGCCTCCAACCCTCCTGAGGCGGCACATCCTTAAATCTGTTTACATCACCTTGATCCCATTCCCTTGCCTCAACACGGCATAAATTATACCCTTTCCCCCTCAAAAGTAAATACCATGCCCTCTCTTGTATTTTTTCGAGTAGTTCACCAACGAGAAGAAGGGTTCTAAAGCACGTTTCAGACATATTGGGCCACATACGGTATGTCATCGGCGACGGCGAGACGATTAACCGCAGGCGTCTTCACACCCTGGTGCGCAGGGGGGTCTTTACTCGCTGGCGAAGCACTTCATAGAGGATGACGCCCCCGGCAACAGAGGCGTTGAGGGAATTGACTGCGCCCTTCATGGGGATGGATACCAGGAGGTCACACTCCCGTCTCACCAGGGGCCTCATCCCCTTTCCCTCCCCCCCGATGACCACGGCCAGGGGGGGTGTAAGGTCGTGCTCATAGACCACTGTCTTTGCCCCTTCTGCGGCCCCAACCACCCAGATCCCCCTTTCCTTGATGGCCCTCAAGATCGTGGGTATATTGGCCACGCGGACCACCGGGGTGTGAAAGATCGCCCCGGCTGAGCTCTTAGCCACGGCAGGGGTGATTCCGGCCGCCCGGTCCTTGGGGATGATCACCCCCCAGACCCCACAGGCATCAGCGGTCCTGATGAGGGCCCCCAGATTGCGGGGGTCTTCAATCCCATCGAGGACCAGCAAGAGCGGCTCATCTTCGCCCTCCCTGAGGACCTCGTCCAGATCGGCATAGTCGAGGCGAATCACCAGGCCCACCACCCCCTGATGGGGGGCGCTCTTGGTGAGGGAGTCCAGCCTGGAACGCCCCACCGTTTTGATGGGGACCCCCTCTGCCTCTGCCTTCTCGATGATTCCGGCTAACCCCGTAGAACTCCTCCCCCCTGCTATCCAGACCTCCCTGACGTGACAGCGAGTCGACCTCAGGGCCTCAGAGACGGGGTTTATCCCATAGATCCAGAACTCCATCATATTCCTTTCCTCGTCCCATGACTATCGTACCTTGGAAGCCTCTCCTTTGCAAGGGGGGAGGACCCTTGAACCCTCAACCAACCCTTTTAGGGTGGTCATTGATACAGGTTGCTGAGGCAGGAAAACTATGCTACCATCTCCTCAAAAATCGGGGGGATGGCTATGGTCTGGCGAGACGCGAAGGGATTTACCCTCATCGAGGTGATGGTGGTGGTGGTTATCTTGGGGATCCTGGCTGTCCTCATCGGTCCCAAGATCATGGGCAGGCCCGAGGAGGCCCGCCGCCTCAAGGCCAAGATACAGATCCAGCAACTCGAAGAGGCCCTCAAGCTCTACTGCCTCGACAACGGCACCTATCCCAACACCGAGCAGGGGATCAACGCCCTGGTGGAGGCACCCACCGTCGAGCCCATCCCCCGGAGGTGGAGGGAGGGGGGATACCTGGAGAAGGGCAAGGTCCCCCTCGACCCCTGGGGCAATCCCTATGTCTACACCTCTCCGGGGGTTCACAACAAGGATTTCGACCTGGAGTCCTACGGCGCTGATGGAGAGGATTCGGGGGAGGGGAGATATGCCGACATTGAGAACTGGGAGCTGGAATAGCAGGGCCTTCACCCTCATCGAACTGGCGGTGGTCCTCTTCATCGCGGCCCTCTTTGTCACCCTCGTCGTCCCCAGGATCCCGGTCTTTCTCTCCCATGGCGACACCAACAAGGCCATCAGACAGATCCGGGGCCTGGTGAGGTATCTTGCCGGAATGTCCGCCTCAACCAGGTCTCACTATCGACTGCATTATGACCTCTCAGAAGGGATGTGCTGGGTGAGCCGCCAAAACGAGGAGGGGGAGTTTATAGAAGAAAGAGAGGTCCTTACCCGGCCCCTCCGCCTCCCGCCAGGGGTGAGTTTCAGAGATGTGGTCACCCCCCGGGGGGAGTATCGAGAAGGTGTGCCCTACACGGAGTTTTCACCCACCGGCTGGGTGGAGGAGACCCTCATCCATCTGGAGGGGGGTGACGTGGTCACCGTAAAGCTCCTCCCCCTCACCGGTGAAGTAGCGGTCTATGAGGGATACGTGACGGAGGAAGAATGAGGCAGCAGGGCTTCACCCTCTTGGAGGTGATGGTAGCGCTGGCGATCCTGGCCGTCGCCCTGGTGACCATTCTCTCCCTCCAGGCCGCGAGTATCGATCTGGGCAACGAGGCGACGGTCATCACCAAGGCCACCTTACTGGCCCAGGAGCGGATGACGGGGCTGATCTCCCAAGAGGGACTGAGGCCAGGGCAGGACGAGGGTGAGCTCAAGGAGAATATACCTCCTTTTGGCTGGAAGACGACGGTGGAGGATACCGATCGTGAGGGGATGCAGAAGGTTACGCTCGTGGTGACGTGGCAAGAGGGGAGTAAAACGAGAGACCTGGAGCTTGTCACCTATGTGGCATCTCAAAGATAGCGGGTTTACCCTGATGGAGGTGATGATCGCTGCTGCGATCCTGGCAGTGATCATGAGCATCGTCTATGGCACCTTTTCGGGAAGCATCAAGACCATGGAGATCGGCGAAGAGAGGGGTGAGGCCTACCGCACGGCGAGGCTCATCCTCAACCGGATTGCACAGGAGATAAGCTGTTCGTACCTCCCTCCAGAGCAAGATCTCCCCGACATCACGTATGCCTTCATCGGCGAGGATGGGGAGGAGGAGGGCCTGCCGCGCGATACCCTCCATTTCATCTCGACCTCCCCCCCCGTATGGGGACCAGTAAGGGGATTAAAAGAGGTCGGTTACTTTATTACCCCCGATCCCCAGACAGGTGAACCCATCCTGATGATGAGAGAGGATACCACCATCGATGACCGTTCAGATGAGGGGGGGAGGAGGTATCCCCTGGGTAAGAGAATAACTGGCCTCGACTTCACCTATTACGATGCCCGGGGGAGGGAGTGGGAGCGGTGGGACTCGACCTCTCGTGTCTTCGAGGGGAGGCTCCCCACGGTGGTGAAGATCTCACTCGTCTTCATGGATGAGGGGGGGAAGGCCGTTCCCCTGACCACCACGACCCATATCCCCCTGGGGGAAGATTAGATGTCGATCAGAGACGAAAGGGGCATCGCCCTGATCATCGTCCTCGCAGTCGTCGCCCTGCTCGTCTCCCTGGTGGTCGATTTCAGCTATACCATGAAGGTCGATCTGACCCTGGCGGCCAACCTACGCGATGAGACAAAGGCCTTTTACGTCGCACGATCAGGCGTCGAGATGGCCAGGCTCCTGTTGCGGGAAGACGACCCTGACTACGACGCCCTCGACGAGGACTGGGCGCACCTCGACGAACACCCCGGTTTCATCTCCGAGGATGACGAGGGGAGATTTAAGGGGACCATAGAGGATGAGGCCTCCAAGTTTCCCATTAATAAAATCATAAATAGCGAGGGACAGATCGATACAGCGAGACTCCATCAACTGGAGAGGCTCTTTGAACTCCTGGAGGTGGGCACCGAGCTCATAGACCCCATCTGTGATTGGCTCGACCGCGATAATGAGCAAGGCCCCGTGGGGGCTGAGGACCCGTACTATCAGGATCTCTCCCCCCCGTATCCCTGCAAGGATGGTCCCCTGGCCGCCCCTGAGGAGCTCCTCCTGGTGAAGGGGATGACCGAAGAGATCCTCTATGGAGGGAATGATAAAGAAAAGGGGCTTATCCATTACCTCACCATATATTCCGATGGAGTGGTGAACGTCAATACCGCCCCTTCCGTGGTCCTGCAGAGCCTCGCCGACGAGATCGACGAAAGGCTGGCCCAGGCCATCATCGACTACCGCCAGGATGAGCCCTTTCGGGAGATCACTGATATCAAGACGGTGCCCGGGATGACTGACGAGTTCTATAATAAGATCAGCCCCTTTATCACGGCCAAGTCCTCGATCTTTTCGGTGCGGGTCGAGGGGCACGTGAGGGGGATCACGAAGGGGATCTCTGCGGTCCTGAAGAGGGATGGGGAGAACGTAAAACCGATCTTCTGGAGGGTGGAGTAGATGTCGACATACCTCCCTGGCTGCCGGATCGTAGGGCTCGATATCGGGGCGCATGCCATCAAGGCCGTCCAACTCACCACCTCCCTCACCAGCTTCGCCATTACGGGCTTCCTGGTGCGGGAACACCGGGTCAGCACGTGGGAAGAGCTCTCTCAACAGCTGCGCTCCCTCATACAGGAGGGGGTCCTCCAGGGGGACCTGTTCGTCACCTCCTTCCCGAGCCATCAGGTCCTCTTTCGCAACACCGAGATGCCCTTCGCCCAATTGAGCAAGATCGGGGCGACCATCCGATTTGAGGCCGAATCCCTCATGACCTCCCCCCTGGAGGGTATGATCGTTGACTTTGCCGTTCTCGAGAGGACGCCTCAGGGGAGCGCTGTCCTGATTGCCTGTGTGCAGGGAGAACTCCTGCAGGACTACATGGATGCACTGGGCCAGGGAGGCGTGGTCCCTGATACCGTCGACATCGACTCCCTGGCCCTAGCCCGCCTGATGGCGGATCTGAAGGAGAAAAGGACCATCGGTCTCCTCGATATAGGGTATGAGAAGGCCTCGGTGAGCATCTTTCAGGGGGGAATCCTGCGACTTACCCGGACCATCCCCCTGGAGGCCGGAGAGAAGGACGGGATGGAGGGAATCAGGCCCACCCTCGATGAGGTGATCTTTACCCTGAAGGCCCATCAGGGTACGAGGGGTGGGACGATAGAGGAACTATGGCTCACCGGAGGAGGGTCTCGGAGAGAGGGACTTGGTGAATACCTGGAGACTAGCCTGGGGGTGAAGACTGGGCACCCCGATTTCTTTGGGAAATTCCCCTCCCACATACCCCTGCCCGAGGAGGCGGATCTGCTGGGAGGGGTGGCCCTGGGTCTGGCCCTGCGGGGCCTGCGGAGAGAGCGTGGGAGGGTGGACCTGGCGGGGAAGATCTCCCGACCTGCCCAGACCTTCCCCCCAGAGCTGCGGAAGAGGATAATTCGTATGGTCGCTGCTGGCTTTCTCCTGGTGATCCTGATCGGGGCGAACTTCTATCTGGGGATCTCGATCAGGGAGCGGCGATACAAGATGCTCAAGGGGGAGATACGGAAGACCTTCACGGAGACCTTCCCCGAGGTGAGGGGGGTGGTGAATGAGCTCCAGCAGGCACAGGAGCTGGTCAAGGGGATGGCTGAGCGAGGTATGAAGGTAGGATCTTCCGGCAGAGGATCTCCCCTGGAGATCATCCGGGAGATCGCCCAACGCCTCCCCCAAGGGGCGAAGATCGTGGAATTGAACATGGACGAGGAGAGGGTTGCACTGCGGGGGATGGCCCCCTCCTTCGCTGTGGTGGATGAGGTAAAAGAGGCCCTCATCGCCTCTGCACTCTTTCAGGATGTGAAGGTGGGCAACGTGGAGATCGCCCGGCAGGGCGGAGAAGGGGTGACCTTTCAGATGGTCCTCGCACGGGAGGGGAAATGATCAGGAGGATAAAGGACCTCACCCAGCGCGAGAAGATCCTCATCGGGGGTACTGCCATCGCCATCGTCGCCCTTCTGGGCGCCTATTTCGTCATCTCCCCGGTACTGGAGCGGTCGAAACTCCTGAACCGCCTCATCTCCCAAAAGGAACGAGAGCTGCGGGAACTCCTCCTCCTGCAAGAGGAATATCATAAGCTGAAGGCATCTGAGGATGAGATCGTCGGACGACTCTCCGGAGGCACAGGAGATATCTCCCCCCTCACACAATTGGAGCAGTTGGCCGAGAGTGCCGGGCTGAGGGAGCAGATCCAGCAGATGAAACCCCTCTCACCCATATCAACCCCCCGCTATGTCATCACCCCGGTGCAGCTGCGGTTCAAGGGGGTAGGTTTGAAGGAGGTGATCTCCTATCTCTACGAGATAGAGAACTCCCCGGTGCCCTTTCGGGTCAAGGGATTCAAGATCAGATCCACGGCCCGCTCCGCCGGCCGCCTCGATGTGACCATCGAGGTGCTGACCTTCAGCCTCCCTCAACGTGAGAGGTGAGAAGAGGGGGAGATTGAGGGGGTGGGGGACGGGACGTTGGTGCACAAAGTACTTGACAGGGGGAATATAGGATGTCCCTCCCCGTCCTGACGACTCCCTCCTAAAAACCTGTCAAGAGCAAAAACTTGACTTTTAATCAAAAATATCTATAATACTTAATTGGGCATATTAACTATCATAAAAGGTATCTAGAGGGGTTTTTTCAAGACCCTGTGCCTGTGCTACAATGCACGAATACAGACATGCCCAAGGAGGTGGCTTCGATGTCGTTCGGTAAGAATCTGGCGAATTTCAGAAAAGAGAAGGGCTTGACTCAGGAAGACCTGGTTAAAAGGAGCGGGGTGGCGATCTCCCAGATCAGGAGATATGAGGCGGACAAGTCCTCCCCTACCCTTGATGTGGTCACCCGGCTGGCCAGGGCCCTGGGGGTCTCCCTCGATGAATTGGCCTTTGATAAGGCGACAGGGATCGCTGCCAGCAAAATCATGGACAGAGAGCTCTTAGAGCAGTTTGAGATGGTATCTGCTCTGGATGAAGAGGAGCGAGAGGCCGTTAAAAAGATACTGGAGGGGGTTATAGTGAAACATCAAGTCGAAAAGATGATGAGGCCGAAGGCCGAGAAATCCTGGTCTCAACGGTTCAGGGAGATCACCGACAGGCTCGCCAAAGGGGCCAAGGACTATTCCCAGGAGGAGATCGATCAGGTGATCGATGAGGCAGTGAGGGCGGTCAGGGCCAAAGGGCATGCCCGCTCTTAAGGCCGTGATCGATACCAGTGTGATGGTCAGCGTGGCATTCCCCAAGGGAGGGCTGGCCAGAGAGCTGAGGGACCTGATCGCCGAGGGAGCCTTTACCCTGGTTACGTCACAGGAGATCATGACCGAACTCTACCGGGTGCTCCATTACCCCAGAATCCTGAAACAGTTTCAAGCGACAGAAGAGGATATCGATGAGTTTATCGGTATGATTATGGAAAAGGCCGAGATTACGAAAGGGCGCTACAAGCTCAAAAAGATCACGGACGACCCGACAGATGATATGTTCCTCGCCTGCGCGATGGAGGCCAAGGCAGACTACATCGTCTCCCGTGACCCCCACCTCAGAAACCTCAAACAGTACCACGGAATCACAATCATTGATGTGAAGAGGTTTGTGGAGAGGGTAAGAAAGAGACACACCCAAAATGAATCTTGAAGGTGCAATCTCAAAGTGCTACCGTGCACGGCTAACGGCTACCTGGGCAGGCTTCCCACCTGCAAGAGCACACGGCCTTGCCAGGCCGCAACATAGGATGTCCCCGTCTATCTTTCCTCTATGCTTTTGGGTTTGTCAACCTAGCCAACAACGTCCCACTCTTCCCTTCTATTCTGTGACATCCATTCCCTCTGTTTTATTCACCAAGAATCCATCTGGGTCATATTGGTAAGCAATAGATCCTGCGGTTAACAGGTGGTCCTCATCAGAATAGGTAAATGTGCGGGGTAACGCATAAAATCATGACCGTCCCCCCTTTCCCCCCATAAAATCATGACCGTCCCCCCTTTCCCCCCACATCCTTTCTCCCCCCAGGGGGGCATCTTTTTTGCTGGGGTAAGGGATCATCAGCGCACGAGCTGGTTCATCTCGAAAATGGGCAGCAGGATGGAGATGACGATGAACCCCACCACCAGCCCCATGGCCAGGATGATGATAGGCTCCAGGATAGAGGTGAGGGCGCTCACCTTGGTCTCCACCTCGGCCTCGTAGGTATTGGCCACCTTATTGAGCATCCCCTCCAGATCTCCGCTCGCCTCGCCGGTGGCGATCATGTGGGTGACGATGGCGGGGAAGAGACCGCTGCGCTTCAGGGGCGGGGCGATACTCCCCCCTTCCCGCACCTCCAGCTTGGTCTCCTCGATGGCCTGGGCCAGGAGTTGGTTGTTCACCACGCTCTTGGCGATATCCAATGAGTTCAGGATGGGCAGCCCGCCTTGCAAGAGCGTCGCCAAGGTCCTGGTGAACCGCGCCACCGCCCCCCGGAGGATGATCCCCCCGAAGAGGGGTAGACGCAGCTTGGTTTGGTCCCAGCGAAGCCCCCCCTTGGGAGAGCGGATGTACCGCCTGCCCACCCAGATGAGGAGGATGAGCGCAGCGACGATCCCCCACCAGTACCCCCTCAGGTCGCAGATGGTTATCAGGACCCTCGTGGGCAGGGGCAGGGTGCGGCCCATCTCCTGAAAGACTTGGGTCACGGTGGGGATGACAAAGGTGAGCAGAAAGGTCATGACCCCTGCACCGATGATGGTCATCAAGAGAGGATAGGCCAGGGCCGCCCGGATGCGACTGCGCAGCCGCAGCTGATTCTCGGTGAAGTCGGCCAGGCGCAGCAGGACGGCCCCGAGGGCCCCGCTCTCCTCCCCGGCCCGGATCATATTGACGTAGAGATCCGAGAATATCTTGCGGTGCTTCTCCAGGGCATCGGCAAAGGATTTGCCCTCCTTGATATCCTCTCTGACCTGAGCGGTGACCTTCTTCAGGGCATGATTCTCCGTCTGCTCGATGATGGCATCCAGGGATGAGACCAGGGGGGTTCCGGCCTCCATGAGGGTGGCCAGTTGACGGGTGATGAGGGTAACATCCTGGGGGCGTATCCGCTGGAATAATCGGGTCAGGGGGTCTTCGGTCACCCGGGGTCGGTGGACCTCCTCACGCAGGTCAACGGGGAAGACCTCCATGGCCCGTAGCTTGGTGCGGGCTGCCCGAAGGGTTGGGGCATCGATGATCCCCTTGACCCTCTTCCCCTCTGTGCTCAGACCTCGATATTCGTAGACAGGCATCCTACTGCTGGGTGACCCGCAGGACCTCTTCTATCGTCGTGACCCCATCCAGGACCTTCCTGACGGCGTCGTCCCGGAGCGTCATCATCCCCCTCTTGACCCCCTCCGCCTTGATGGTGGCAGAGTCGGAGGTCTTGAGGACGAGGCTACGGGTGGGATCATCCACGGTGAGTATTTCGTAGATCCCGGTGCGCCCCCGATATCCGGTGCCGAGACACCTGGAGCACCCCTTCCCGCGATACAGGGTCTTCCCCTTCAGTTGAGAAGGAGTCAACCCAATCTCGCTGAGGAGGGCCCTCTCTGGCTTATAGGGTTCCTTACACGAGGGGCAGATCACCCGCATCAACCGCTGGGCGATGATGGCCACCACCGAGGAGGCCACTAGAAAGGGTTCGATCCCCATGTCGATGAGGCGGGTGATGGCCCCGGGGGCATCGTTGGTGTGCAGGGTGCTGAAGACCAGGTGTCCGGTGAGGGCGGCGTGGATGGAGATCTCGGCCGTCTCCAGGTCCCTGATCTCCCCGACGAGGATCACATCAGGGTCCTGACGCACGATGG
>CAYQOD010000056.1:0-9540 GCA_964419065.1 uncultured Thermodesulfobacteriota bacterium
TCATCAAGGACAATGGCTTCGATCAGGGCAGGGCGGCGGCCAACATGACCGAGTTCGCCCGTGACAAGGAGATCTTGGCGGTGGTGGGTCCCTTTGAGGACAATCTTCAGGCTACCACCAGGGCCATCGCCGAGCGAGAGAAGATCACCAATATCATCATCTGTCCCTCCAACCCCATGGTGAGGGCCTTGAAGCAGCGGTGGTCATTCAATATCGCCCACAGCGACATCGTCGTCTCGCAAAAACTGGTGGATCTCTGCTGTGCCCGCGGCTACAAAACGATCCTGGTCTTCCCGGGCAATTGGCCTCTGGCCCTGAGCCTGGCCGAGAACTTCAAGCGCATCGGAGAGGAAAGAGGGCTTACGGTCATCATCTCCGAGGAGACCCACAAGCCCACCGATATTGACATGACCCCTCAGCTCATCAAGCTCAAACCCATCATCGAGCGCGAGAAGGTGGATGCCCTCTATGCCTGCACGGGAGGCCCACCGGGGCCCATCATCTGCAAGAACATGCGGACCTTAGGGATAAAGATACCGGTGCTCGGAACCCATGCCTTCGGTTTCGGCTTTATCATCGCCTTGGGGGCAGAGGCGATGGAGGGTGTGGAGTTTCCCACCGGTAAGACCGTAGTTCCCTATCAGTTGGATAAAGATGATCCGGCGCGCCCCGTTATTATCGACTTTGATAAGAGGATGAAGGAGCGCTACGGGGTGGGGGCAGATCAGATAGCCGGCCACGGTTATGACATCGTCTGGCTCCTCTACGACGCCCTGAAGCGGTGCGAGGGTAAGATCTCGAGGGCCACGCTCAGGGACACCCTGGAAAGCACCAAAGGGTTTAAGGGATGTACCGGGGTCTACAACTTCAGCCCCACGGACCACGATGGCCTGAACAAAAAGGACATGGTCTTTATGAGGATCGAGGGGCAGAAGTTTGTGAGGGTCACGTTCCCTGGATTCGAATAGGGGTTGAAGGATACATAGGATATCCGGTACAATCGAGGGGTGGGCCGCTCTTGCACGGCCCCACCCTTTTTTATTGTCCCATTCGGGGAAGGGGAGAAAAACCCTCAAGCCATCCTGTTCACAGGATGGTCATTGACTGGATTATTGAATTTATAGAACGGGAGATCGTATGAACCCGTGGGCCCTTATCCCCCAACTCTTCACTTCCGGCATCACCATCGGGGCCATCTATGCGCTGGTGGCCCTGGGGTTTGTCACCATCTACCGGGCCTCTCAGATCATCAACTTCGCCCAAGGGGAGTTCGTCATGTTGGGGGGGGTGGTTACCTTTTTTCTCCTCAAGGGTGCGGGCTTCCCCTATCCCCTGGCTGCGTTGGGAGCCGTTGTGATAACTATCACCATCGGATTACTCTTGCAGATACTCGTCATCTACCCCCTGCGGAATGCCTCGGTCCTCATCCTCATCATGGCAACCCTGGGGGCTTCCATCTTCCTCTCCAACACCAGCGGTCTGATCTTCGGGACATTGCCCAAGGCCCTCCCTCCCTTCTCCGGTGAGCACCCCCTGGAGATCGGGGAGGTCCTCATCGCCCCTCAGAGCCTCTGGGCCCTCGGGGCCACGTTCCTCCTGCTCATCCTCCTCTATCTCCTCTCTCACAGGACGTTGGTGGGGAAGGCCATGGAGGCGAGTTCCACCGATCCCCTGGGGGCGGACCTCGTGGGGATCTCCCGGAACCTGATGGTCATGGCGGCCTTCGGGGTGAGTGCCGGGGTGGGGGCCATGGCAGGGATCTTTATCACCCCCATCTTCTATACCAGCTATAATGCAGGCACCCTGCTCGGGCTCAAGGGATTTGTCGCCGCCGTGCTGGGTGGATGGGGGAAAAACAGTGGGGCGGTCCTGGGCGGGTTCATTTTGGGTGTCGTTGAATCCCTGAGCGTGGCCTTCATCCCCTCTGGTTATAAGGATGCGGTGGCCTTTGTAATTTTATTGCTCATCCTCTACATCAGACCGAAGGGGATCCTGGGATCGCCCTTTATCGATAGCCGACGATGGTAGAGAGGATTCGGAGAGAGTTCAGAAAGAGGGATCTCTGTTATCTGGGTGGACTGCTCCTTCTGCCCCTGATCATCCGTGATCCACACTTCCACCACCTCATGGTCCTGGCGGGGATCTACGCCATACTGGCCCTGGGACTGAGCCTCTTTCTGGGCTATGCCGGCCAGATCTCCCTGGGGCACGCCGCCTTCTTTGGGATCGGTGCCTATACCACCGCCATCCTCACCACCCGTTTCTCCGTCCCCACCCTTGGTGCCTTCTGGGCCGCTGCCGCTGCCGCGGCGGCCGCAGCCTACCTCATCGGCAGACCCATCCTCAAGCTGAAAGGGTACTTCCTGGCCCTGGCCACGCTGGGGTTCGGGGAGATATTTCTGGTGATCGTCAGGGAATCCCGCAGCTTCACGGGCGGGGTTATCGGGATCTTCGGCATCCCCTGGTTTTCTCTGGCGGGGTTCACCTTCGACACCTATCTGAAGCAGTACTACCTGGTTTGGGGGATACTCCTGGGGCTGCTGCTCTTTTCGAAAAATCTGGTGCGGTCCAGGGTGGGCAGGGCCCTCATGACTGTGGCCACCAGTGAGGATGCCGCCTCTACGGTGGGTATAAAGGTGGTTCAGGCCAAGGTGGGGGCCTTCGTGGTCAGCGCTGCCTTCGCCGGGTTTGCGGGGAGCCTTTTCGCCTGCACCATGTCCACCGCCAACCCCGATACCTTCGGACTCAGCTTCTCGATCTTTGTCGTCATGATGGTCGTCCTGGGAGGGATGGGCAACCTCTATGGTCCCGTTCTTGCGGCCATCTTCCTCACCTGGCTCATGGACACCCTGGGGCGGTACCAAGAGTTCAGTCTCCCCATCTATGGGGTGATCCTGATCCTGCTGCTCATCTTCTTTCCCGAAGGGATCGGGACCCGGCTGTGGATCAGGCTGATGTACCTGATCAGCTACCGGGGGAGAAGGAAGAAGAGACAAGAGGTACAGCTCTGATGTCGCTACTGACCATTGAGGAGATCACCAAGGATTACGATGGGGTTCGGGCACTCAACAGGGTCTCCTTGGGCGTAGAGAAGGGGACCATCAAAGGGCTCATCGGCCCCAATGGGGCGGGCAAGAGCACCCTCTTCCACCTGATCAGTGGGCTGGAGAGGCCTACCTCAGGAACGATCTCCTTCCGTGGGGCGGACATCACCGGGAGAGAGCCCCATGAGATAGGCGTCCGGGGGTTGGGCAGGACCTTTCAAACGGTTCAGACATGGGGAAACATGACAGCGGTTGAGAACGTCATGGCCGGGATGCACCTCCGGCTCCGGGGAGGATTCCTCTCCGGAGGTCTCTGGCTCCCGTGGGTCAGGAAGAGCGAAAAGGCGGCCCTGGAGGAGGCCTTCGGGATCCTGGAGTCCTTGGGTCTGTCGGCCAAGTGGAAGTGGCCCGCCTCCCAGCTCTCCTACGGCGAACAGAAGATCGTGGAGATCGGGCGGATCCTCGCTATGCATCCGGAGCTCATCCTCCTGGACGAGCCGGCCGCTGGCCTGACCCCCCATGAGGTCGCGGAACTGACAGAGCAGGTCCTCAGGATCAGGGAGGGGGGGATTACCATCTTCGTGGTAGAGCACCACATGGGGATGGTCATGGAGGTAGCGGATGAGATAGCCGTGCTCAACCATGGCGAGCTCATTACCGAAGGGAAGCCTGAGGCCATCAGGGGGGATCAGCGGGTGATCAACGCCTACCTGAAGGGGAAGGTCCATGCTTAAGGTGAAGGAGCTCACGGTCTGTTACGCCCGTCTCCCGGCCCTCAAGGAGGTCTCCCTGGAGGTGCATGAGGGGGAGATCGTCTCCCTCATCGGCCCCAATGGGGCGGGAAAGACCACCATGCTGCTGACCATCTCAGGGGTCCTGGAGCGGGCGGAGGGTCGGATCTCCTTTCTCGGAGAGGATATCTCCGATCTGGAACCCCACCAGATCGTCGCCAGGGGGATCAGCCACGTTCCCCAGGGACGCCATGTCTTCCCCACCCTCTCCGTCATGGACAACCTCTCGTTGGGTGGATATAGGAGGAGGAAGAGGGACATCAGGGAGGAACTGGAGTGGGTCTATCACCTCTTTCCGGTATTACGAGAACGGGGGCGTCAGCGAGCAGGGACCCTGAGCGGTGGGGAGCAGCAGATGCTGGCCATCGGGAGGGCCTTGGTGTCCGGACCCACGCTCCTGCTGCTGGACGAACCATCATTGGGTCTGTCCCCCGGGATTACCGAGGATATCTTCTCCGCCTTTCGGGAGATGAATAGGCGAGGGTTAACGATCCTCATCGTGGAGCAGGAGGCGCGCTTCTCCCTGGCCATATCCTCTCGGGGGTACCTCCTGCGCAGCGGTTGGTTGATCAAAGAAGGGCCTGCTGCGCACCTGCTGGAGAGCCCGGAGGTGAGGGACCTCTACCTAGGGCAGCCGGGTTAGGGGCCTTGACACTGCCCATCCGAAACGCTATATAGGTGTGATTTTTCAAATGTAGCAAGAGGGGGTTCATGCCCAAGAGAGCGAATAGGCTCATCCCCGAGGGGCTGCTCCTGCTCAGGAGCAACATCCTCAACACGGGGAATATCTTCGGCGCATCATCGAAGGCCACGTGGGCCGCGGAATTGAAGCTTCTCTCGCGGGGTGAGATGATCTTCTTCGCCGGGTGTGGCTATCAGTTCCTGGGCGGGGCCGAGGCCACCTTATCGGCAGTGAGGGCCCTGGACAAACGGGGGCTGGCGTGGGAGAAGACCCTGGGGGTGACGACGTTCCTCAACAAGCTGGGGATTAACGCGGGGGAACTCTCAGGCAGGCTGACCTTCCGCTCACGACTCTCCGGTGAACCCCTGCGCTGTGCCGTCGAGGTGCTGACGGCGATGGGGATTGAGTTCGGCTACCTCGCAGAGGAGGAACCGTGCTGCACTGCCCCGCTCTACTATGCCGGGTTCCAGGGGGAGTTTGCCGCCCGCGCTGCAGAAACGCAGCATGCCCTACAGAACAGGGGGGTTCAGGAGATCATCGGGATGGTCCCTTCCTGCACCTATGCCCTCAGGGAGCTCTTCCCCCGTTTTCTGAAGGGATGGAAGGTGAAGGTACGCCACTTTGTGGAGGTGGTTCATGAAAAGATCGGGGGAGGGATGCGATTTCGCCTCCCCGAGAGCACCACGATCACCTACCATGACCCCTGTGTCCTGTCCCGCTACCTCGGCCTCATCGACCAGCCCCGCGCGATCCTCAACGCGATTGAGGGGGTGAGGCTGGTAGAACCCGAGCGCACCACGGGTGAGTGGTCCACCTGCTGCGGGGGGGGAGGGGGGTTTGAGGTGATCTTCCCCGAGGTGAGCCACATCCTGGCCAAAAACCGGGCGAAGGAGCTGCTGGCAACGCGGGCGTCGGTCATCGTCACCTCCTGCCCTGGGTGCCTCATCCAGCTCAGGGAGGGGGTCAAGGCACTGGAGGCGCGGGAGGTAGAGGTCATGGATATGGCCCAACTGCTCTATCGGGCCCTGCCGGAGGGATGAGATGACCACGTTGTTCAAGGCCTACAAAAAGAGGTTGAGGGAGGCCGCCCGTGATCCCAAGATCAGCCTGGCCCTGGAACGCGCCATCAGCAGCGTTCGCCGCAACGTCGATGAGGCCCTGAAACGGTTCCCTCATACCCTGGAGCTCGCCGAGGAAGCCAGGAAGATCAAAGAGTCCTCCATCTCCCGGATGGAGGAGCTGGTAGCGCAGGCGTGCGGGACCATCCGCGAGAACAAGGGTGAGGCCTTCCTCGCCCGCACCCCCGAGGAGGCCCTGGAGATCATTGATGATCTCGTGGGCACCGACAAGCTCATCGTCAAGGGGAAGAGCCTCACGGGAGAGGAGATCAACCTCAGGGAGCACCTGCAGGAGCGCGGCAACGAGGTCTATGAGACCGATCTCGGGGAGTATATCATCCAGCTCCTGGGGGCAAAGCCGATGCACCTGCTCGCCCCGGCGATCCACGTTCCCAAAGAGGAAGTGGCCGAACTCCTGTCCCGGGTTACCGGGCATACGATTCCTCCCGACATCGCGGCCGAAGTGGCCACGGTGCGCACGATCCTGCGTGATAAGTTCTTCCGCGCCGATATAGGGATAAGCGGGGCCAACGTGGTGGCGTCGGATACCGGAACCCTCTTCCAGATAGAGAACGAGGGAAACATCCGGCTCTCCACCTCCGCACCTCCGGTCTCCATCGTCCTGGTGGGGACGGAGAAGGTGGTCCCGACGCTTCATGATGCCTTCACGGTGGCGGAGGTCACCTGGCGCTTCGCCGGCTATACGGTCCCGGCCTATGTAAGCCTCGTGTCCGGTCCTAGTAAGACGGGCGACATCGAGAAGGTCATCACCTACGGTGCCCACGGCCCCAAGGAGATGTATGTGATCTTCCTCGATGCCGGGCGCAGCCAGCTCGCCAAGGATCCCACCTTCCGGGAGGCCCTCTACTGCCTGCGCTGCGGTGCCTGCTTCTACGAGTGCCCCCTGTTCGCCGTAACAGCCGGTCACTTCGGCGACAAGTACTTCGGCGGTATCGGGGCTATCTGGACCGCCTTTGTAACCGGGGACCTGGCAGATGCCGCCCCCCTGACTTACTCCTGCCTCAGCTGCGGACGATGTAAAGTACGCTGTCCCATGAAGATCGATGCCCCTCAGATGTGCCTGGAGCTGAGAAAGAGGATCGCCGAAGGATCAGAGAGGGACTGATACTGATGGGGAAGCGGGAGTTCGTACGGCGCAGCTTTGCCTCCATCGCGGGAAGCTACGATCCCCTGAACACCCTGCTCAGCTTCGGCGCCGATACCTGGTGGCGCAGACAGGCCGTCAAGGGACTGACCCTTTCCCAAAGTGGGCTTGTGCTGGACGCCTGCGCCGGGACCATGCGGCTGGGGAAGGACCTTCTGCGCAGGTGGCCCCAGGTCAGGGTGGTGGCCCTTGACTTCTCCCTGGAGATGCTGGGAAGAGGGGCAAGGCGGGCGAGACACGCCTCCATCGCCCCGGTGTGCGGTGATGCCGAGGAGCTCCCCTTTCAAGACAGGGCCTTCGCCGGGGTGATTGTGGGGTTTGGTCTCAGGAACCTGGCGGACCCGCAGCGGGGGATCGAGGAACTATTTCGGGTCCTCAAACAGGAGGGGAGGGCCGTGGTCCTGGAGTTCGGACGACCCTCTTTTCCGATCTTCAAAAATATCTACCAGTGGTACCTCTCTCAGGTCATCCCCTGGGCAGGAGGGTTCTTCTCCCGCCATAAGGAGGTCTACCGCTACCTGCATGACTCCATCATGGTCTTCTACGAACCTGAAGAGTTGATGGCCATGATGCAGAAGGTGGGCTTCTCCCAGGTCAGCTACCGGCGGCTCACCGGAGGCATTGCCAACCTGTACATTGGGGAAAAGATACCTCACCAATAGTTATCTCATCTTTTAACGGTAAAGCATAATCCGCTCACAGACCCCCTTTCAGTGTTTCCCAATCTCAATATCACAACCATTCTTGATAAACTTATTGAACTTGACTATTCCCTGTAGCTTGCTGCAGGGAGATTCATGAATATACCGTCTTGACATCTAGGGTCAATTTATTATACTTTTTTAACTATAAGTATAAAAAGAATTGCTATACTATCACAGGGTATAATAGTGCAGCCTTCAGATTTTAAACCCCATGGCTCTGGTCAGCTAGTTCGCACACCCCAAGACTACTGGACCTACATCCCTGTCCCCTTGGAGCCGAAAATCTCCTTTGATCTGCCCCTAGTCCAGAATCTCTCAGAAGCCGACAGGGCGCTCAGCGAGCTTGCGGGTATCGCACGCACGCTCCCCAATCCACACCTTCTCATTGGGGCCTTCGTGAGATGGGAGGCCGTCCTCTCAAGTAGGATCGAAGGCACCCAGGCGTCGTTCTCAGACCTTCTGTTCTTCGAGGCAGCGAATCTCGGTGAGAAGGAAACGCCAGACGTCCGAGAGGTGTTTAACTATGTCCGGGCGCTGGAATACGGGCTGGCACGTCTTCAGGATCTCCCCATGTCGCTCCGGCTCATGAAGGAGATGCACGAGCTACTTCTCAAGGGAGTTCGTGGAGGGCATCAGACGCCTGGGGAGTTCCGAAGATCGCAAAACTGGATTGGTCCCCCGGGATGTACTTTGATGGACGCAACGTACGTGCCGCCGCCCGTACACGAGATGAACCAAGCGCTGGACAGCTTTGAGAAGTACCTTCATGCAAAATCGAGTTTGTCTCCACTTATCCGACTGGCCTTAATCCACTACCAATTTGAGGCCATTCACCCCTTCCTTGACGGAAACGGGCGCATCGGCAGACTGCTGATTACCCTCCTGCTTTGCGCAGATGGGCTTCTTCCTCAGCCACTGCTGTACCTCAGCGCCTTCTTCGAAAGATATCGAGATGAGTACTACCGCCTTCTACTCGCCGTGAGTCAGAAAGGGGAGTGGGAGGGATGGATCAGATTCTTTCTTCGAGCCGTCGCCACACAGGCCAGGGATGCAATCAAACGCTCCGACAAGCTGCTGGCGCTCTGGCAGAGCTACCGCAGCAGAATGCAGGAGGCACGTGCCTCAGCACTATTACTGCAACTGGTCGACGATCTGTTTTCCTATCCTGTCCTCACAAATCCCAGGGTCACAGAACGGCTTGCCATTACGCCACGTTCTGCGCAGCTCAACATCGAGAAGCTCGTGGCCGCGGGGATACTCAAGGAGGCGACAGGTCAGCGAAGAAATCGGGTTTACATCGCTCCTGAGATCATTAATATCATCGAGCAACGCGAGGACTGAGGCCCAAACCAAGCCACTGCACTGAGTTGCAGGTTGCCGATATTGACAAACCTATTGAATTCATTTCATAATTCCAATATAAACCCCGTTAGATCATACCATCACAAGGGGAGGAGATGCTATGATACGGAAGATACTCTTTGGGTTTCTTTGGTTCGTGGTCATATTTGTTGTGAGTTACCTTATCGGGGGCTTTATCTATGCGGTTGCTACGGGGGTCGCCGCCAGCGGCAGCTTTCAGGCAGGCCGCACTGCTGGTATAGCCTTTCGTCAGACGTATGGAAATTATTTTCTGATCGGCGCTCTGGTGCTCGCGATTATCGGATCTGCTGCCGGTCTGCTGCCTGGCACAAAAAAGAAGCCCCGCAAAAGAAACCTGATTAAGGAAATCAAGTAGACACATCACCACTTTTTCACGGAGGGGAGGATGATCATGAGAAGATACTGTTGGTTGGTAGCGGTCTGCCTTCTGCTCATCGTGGCACCTTCATCGGAGGCTGCACGCGCCCACAAGTTCACGGTGGCGCTGGAGTGGCAGCAGGCGGATGGCAAGAAGGGGCAGAAGGGTTTCGGCACCGTGGATTTCTCGAAGGTTGACGGTCACGGACTCTATGTAGCCTTGCAGCAGGAGAAGGGGCAGAACTTCCCCGGCGTCAGCATCGGCGGGACCTTTGTGCTGGCATCTGTCCCCATCG
>CAYQOD010000057.1:0-9516 GCA_964419065.1 uncultured Thermodesulfobacteriota bacterium
ATGAATTGGGTTGGAGCCGCCTCTACTTCATCGGGGCTACCTCTCCGGCCGGTCACCTCCTGGCTACCGCCACCGGAGTGAATAAGTTGGCGAAGAGGGCCGCGGAGGAAGGGGCGGAGATAGTGGTGGTGGATACCACGGGCCTGGTGGCCGGGGAGATGGGGTTTGAACTGAAGTTCTACAAGATAGAGCTCCTCGGCCCACGACACATCATCGCCATCCAGAGGGGAGGAGAGGTGGAGCACATCCTCAGGGGCTTGCGGGGCAGGAAGGGTATGAAGGTCCACCGCCTTTCCCCCCATCAAGGGGTGCGTCAACGGTCTCCTGAGGTCAGGCGGGCATATCGAGAGCAACGATTTCAGGAGTACTTCCGTTGCAGCGTCCGCAAGGCCATCTCCCTGGACGCGGTGGAGTTCATTCACCCAGCTCTTCCTCTGCTGCAAAGCGAGGGGGTAGATGAGAGGCTGAAGGGGACCCTGGTGGGCCTCAATGACGAGGAATATTTCACCAGAGGATTGGGGATATGGGATGGGTTCGATCGAGAGGGCAATGAGGTCTCCCTCTTAACCCCACTGGACGACTTCAATGATATCCGATATCTACACCTGGGACATATATCCCTCACGATCTCTCCGTGAACAGGAGAGACTACCTCCATCGTTCGTGGGCGATGAAACCGCCATAAAAATGAGTTATCACTTGATTCAGCTGGGAAGTTTGTGAATAATATAATTAATTGAATACCAAGGGTTTTTCAGTGCCTAAACTTTAGGCAAAGTGATGTCGACCAAGGAATAAAGCACCTCAGAGGAAGGAGGGCGTGGGATATCCCACACGTTTTCAACAAAGTCTGTGGAGAAGGGAACTCCCGTGTGGTTGCAGGGTGGCGGCACCCCCTCACCAAGGGGCGGTTGAAGGCCGCCCGGGGAGCCTGAAGGTGTTCACCCCCTCGGGGTTGAGACTCCATACGTGGTCGTGGTATCCTGGTGAAGGGGGATACGGGTA
Organism: uncultured Thermodesulfobacteriota bacterium; assembly: GCA_964419065.1. GTDB lineage: Bacteria > Desulfobacterota > B13-G15 > B13-G15 > RBG-16-54-18 > CAYQOD01. The sequence goes on from CAYQOD010000057.1 coordinate 1,006, forward strand.
CCCCCACATGAGGAGTTAGAGGAGGATCACTATGCCGGCCAACCTGCCGCCTGAGTACATACAGGCCGAAAAGAGGTTTCGTGAGGCGAAGACCCCGGCTGAAAAGGTGGCTGCCCTCGAGGCCATGCTCGCCATCATGCCCCACCATAAGGGGACCGATAAATTGCGGGCCAGTTTGCGCCGAAAGCTCTCCAAGCTGAAAGACGAACAAGAGAGGAAAAAAGGGGGGGGCAGGGCGGCCCTCTACAGCGTGAAGCGTGAGGGGGCGGGACAGGTGGTTTTGGTGGGCCTCCCCAATGTCGGCAAATCCCACCTTGTGGCTTCCCTCACCAACGCCGAGCCCGAGGTGGCCGATTACCCCTTCACCACCCAGAGGCCCCAGGCCGGGATGATGGCCTTCGAGAACGTCCAGATCCAGCTCGTGGACCTCCCAGCCCTTACAGAAGGGCACACCGAACCATGGGTCTTCAACATCATGCGCAGTGCTGACGCCCTCCTCGTGATCCTCGACCTGGGCCAGGACCCGCTGACGGAGCTGGAGACCATCATAACGGTACTAGGGGGGCAACGGATCGTGCTCTGCGCTGCGGATGACGGTAATGTTGAGCCCGGCACCTTCTCCAAGAGGTCATTGATCGTGGGTAACAAAGGAGATCTGGAGGGGGCGGAGGAGAACTTCGCGGCCCTCAAAGACCTCTACGGTGATCGCCTCTCCATGAGCATGGTGTCGGTCAAGGAGAGAACGAATCTGGAATCGTTGCGGGGGCAGCTGTTTGCGCTGCTCGATGTGTTGCGGGCCTACTCCAAACGCCCTGGCCAGCAGGCTGACTTGAACTCTCCCATCATCCTCAAGCGAGGGAGCATGGTCCTCGATCTCGCCAAGGAGATCCACAAGGACTTCGTCGATAAGCTCCGCTACGCCCGGATCTGGGGGTCAGGGAGGTTTGACGGGCAGCGGGTACAGCGGGACTACCTCCTGCAAGACGGAGACATCATCGAACTGCATATCTGATTCGCCCCTCCCTTCATCCTTTCATTGACATGTAACAAGGGGTTATTTATAATTTTCTTTCAAAAGTGAACCATCTCTGACAAAAAGGTCGTTTATGTCCGGAGAGGCGCTGCGGGGGGGCAGAATCCTCATCGTCCACCAGGGGGGGTTAGGCGATTTCATCCTCGCCGTACCGGCCATCAGGGCCCTGCGGGAGTCCCTGCAACCGGTCCGGCTGGAGATCATGGGACACCCCTGGATACTGCAACTGGTTGAAGGACGTACCTACGCCGATGGCATCCACGATGTCAACCGGGCGGAGATGGCCCTCTTTTTTCAAGAGGACGCACACCTCCCCGAAGGGATGTGCGGATATCTCAGCGGGTTCGATACGGCCGTCATCTTCGGAACGGGAACGACCCTCGCACAGAATCTCCGGCGGGCGGGGATCACGAGGACCTTCACCCTCCCCCCGTTTCCCAAAGGCAGGAGACACCTGGTGGATCACCACCTCTCGTCCGTGACAGCCCTGGGGATCTCTGCCACCCCTACCCCACCACGGATCTTCCTGCGAGGAGAAGACCACGAGTGGGCTGAGGGGTTTTTCCGTCAGAGGGGGCTGGACCTGTGGAATCTGCACAGGATCATCGCCCTCCACCCTGGTGCAGGGAGTCGCAAGAAGACCTGGCACCCCCATCGCTTCGCCGCGCTGGGCAGGGCATTGGCCAGCGATGGGAGGGCGCTTCTCATCATCCAGGGCCCTGCAGATGAGGATGCGGTGGGGGAGATGTTGAGGGTGTTGAACGGGACTGCCCACCTGCTGACACACAACCTCTCCGTGATCAAGCTCGCGGCCCTGCTGAGCCGCGCCTCCCTCTTTATCGGTAATGATTCCGGCGTCTCCCACCTGGCAGCGGCCCTCGGGGTCCCGACCGTAGCCATCTTCGGCCCTACCGACCCCCTCATCTGGGCGCCCCGCGGCGAGAGGGCCTGGTGGCTGCAGGGAGAGGCCTCGTGCGCCCCCTGCCGCCTGCAACAGCGGCAGACGTGTGAGCGACAACGTTGCCTCGATACCATTGAGGTGGAGGACCTCCTGAAATTTCTTGCCAGGGGGATGGAGGTGCACCGTGAAGCGGTGCTTCAGGATAGCGGCACCCTTCCGAACGAAGGGATATCCCATTCGGTAAAGGGACACGAGGCTATCCCCGTGCCGCGCAACCAACAATGAAGGAGGTGAGGAGATGGAGGAGAAGAGGATCGGGACGGTTATAGACTATTTCGCCAAGATCGGGGTGGTCGCCTTCCGCGTGGAGGAGGGTAGCCTTAAGGTAGGGGATACCATCCATATCAAGGGTCACACCACCGACTTTACCGAGAAAGTGACCTCCATGCAGATAGACCGCAATCCGGTACAGGAGGTGAAGGTGGGCGACGATGTCGGGATCAAGGTGAAGGAGCGTGCGAGAAAGAAGGACGCGGTCTATAAGGTGATCGAGTAAGGGGATGCGCAGCGGAATCGTCAACCTGCCTCTCCACTACGGCAAGGCCCCACCGTGGCTGTTCGAGCGGATGACCTCACTGGCCCGGGAGATCACCCGTGCCCTAGTGATCGAGTTCGGCCCGGAGGAGGTCCTGCGTCGCCTCTCGGCCCCCTTCTGGTTTCAGGCCTTTGGATGTCTGCTGGGCTTTGACTGGCACAGCAGCGGCCTGACCACGACGGTCTGCGGGGCCCTGAAGGAAGGGCTGCGGGGACTCGAAGATGAGACGGGGATCTTGGTGGCCGGGGGTAAGGGAAAGACCTCACGCAAGGCACCTCAGGAGATAGAGCGGTACTGCGATCATCTCTCATTGGAGGCCACCCCGCTCATATACGCCAGCCGGATGGCGGCCAAGGTGGACAGCAGTGCCCTGCAGGATGACTACCAGCTCTACCACCACACCTTCTTCTTCACCCGCAGGGGGGAGTGGTGTGTGATCCAGCAGGGGATGAATCCCACTACACGGTACGCCAGGAGATACCACTGGCTCGGGGAGGGGGTGAAGGACTTTGTCTGTGAACCCCACCAGGCCATCTGCTGCGACGCCCGGGGAACGGCCCTCAACATGGTAGCCCAGGAGAGCGGCGGGGCCAGGGACGCAGTGGCGATCCTGACCAGGGAAGCCCCTGATAAGACCATCGCCGAGGTAAAAAAAATCGAGAGGCTCAACCTCCCCTCCCATCACCCCATCCAGCTCGAAGACCTGAACGCTAAGAGGCTCCACCAGATCCTGCTCACGACCTATGAGCGGGGGGTGAAGGATTTCGAGCAGGTCCTCGGGACACCGGGAGTGGGCCCGAAGGCCATCAGGGCCCTGAGCCTCATCGCCGAGCTCATCTACGGCCAACGGCCGAGTTTCAGGGACCCGGCCCGCTTCAGCTTCGCCCACGGTGGGAAGGACGGCCACCCCTACCCCGTGGATCGAGAGACCTACGATCGCTCCATCGATTTCTTAAAACAGGGGCTGTGGGCCGCCAAGGTCGGCCGCAGCGAAAAGTTCAGGGCGATGAAGAGATTGAACGCCTTTGTCGCTTCACTCAGGTAGGTCAGGGTAAGCAAGGATGGAACTGTTCGCCGAAAGGGCCAAGGGGTTTGCCGCCGGCACCGCCCCCCTGGCCGACAGGATGAGACCAAGGGAACTGGGGGAATTTGTGGGCCAGGGGCACATCCTGGACACGGGAAAGGTCCTGAGAAAGGCCATCGAGAAGGGGGAGTTGTTCTCCTTCATCCTCTGGGGCCCCCCCGGCTCGGGCAAGACCACCCTGGCCCAGATCGTCGCCCGCAAGACCGGGGCCCACTTTGTCTCCTTCAGCGCGGTGCTCTCAGGGGTGAAGGAGATACGGGAGGTGGTCAAGGAGGCCGCCGGTCAGCAGCAGTATCACCAGAAAAAGACCATCCTCTTCGTGGACGAGATCCACCGGTTCAACAAGGCCCAGCAGGACGCCTTCCTCCCCCACGTTGAGAAGGGGACCATCACCCTTATCGGCGCCACCACGCAGAACCCATCCTTTGAGGTGATCTCGCCGTTGCTCTCCCGTGTGCAGGTTTTCACCCTCAACCCCCTCGGCGTGGAGGAACTCTTGGTGATCCTGCGCCGCGCCCTCTCCGATCCCGAGAAAGGACTGGGGAAGTACCGGGTGGAGATCGACCCCTCATCCCTGAAGCTCCTCGCGGCCCTCGCCGACGGCGATGCCAGAGCAGCGTTGAACGTCCTGGAGCTGGCGGTCATGACCACGCCCCCGGAAAAGGATGGGACCAGAAAAATCAGCAGCGAGGCGGTTCAGGAGGCGATGCAGAAGCGGATCCTCTACGACAAGGACGGCGAGGAGCATTACAACCTCATCTCCGCCCTGCACAAGAGCATGCGGGGGAGCGATCCTGACGCGGCCCTCTACTGGCTCGGAAGGATGCTGGAGGGGGGTGAGGACCCGCTCTATATCGCCCGCCGGATGGTGCGTTTTGCCTCCGAGGATGTGGGCAACGCCGACCCCCAGGCCCTGATGGTGGCGGTGGCGGCCATGCAGGCCTTTCACTTCATCGGCCAGCCGGAAGGCGAGCTCGCCCTGGCCCAGGCCGCCGTCTATCTGGCCGCGGCCCCCAAGAGCAACGCCCTCTACACCGCCTACGGCACGGTCCGCAGGGAGATCAAGGAGACGGGTACACTCCCGGTCCCCCTGCACCTGCGCAACGCCCCTACCCGCCTGATGGAGGAGCTGGGCTACGGCGACGGATACCGCTACCCCCACAGCTTTCCCGAGGGATTTGTCGAGGAGAACTATTTCCCCGAATCCATAAAGGGGCGCCGGTACTACCGCCCCACGGATAGGGGGTATGAGCGGGATATCAGGGAGCGACTCAGGCGGTGGTGGAAGGGGAAGAAGGGATGAGGGGGAAACGAAAACGGTTCGTCTTTATAGCCGTCCTGACGGCCGTGGCCGCCTTCGTCCTGTTCAGGTACGTCCTGGTATCCGATGTGGAGAGGATCAAGAGAACCATCTACACAGGAAAGGAGGCCATCGAGCAGGAAGATCTCGAAGAGGCCATGGCCCAGGTCTCCCGTTACTATACGGACGACTACGGCCTCAACTACCTCGCCATACGGGCCATCATGACTCGGATCTTGAAAGAGTTCGATGACATCGACATCCACGTGGAAAAGATAGAGGTGGAGATCGTTGAAAAGAGGGTGGGCAGGGCAGAGCTGCTTACCTGGGTCACGGCCCGTGGGTCTGAGGGGACACGATACATCGTCGGCGGCTCCCAGGAGCCCTGCCGGGTGGTCTTCACCCTGGAAAAGGAGAAGCGGCGGTGGCGGGTCATCAAGGTCGAGGGGGTCGATCCTGAGGAGGTATTCCTGTGAAGCGGTTCATCGCCGACCTGCATGTGCACTCCAAGTACAGCCGGGCCACCAGCCGCGACATGGGCCTGGATATGCTGGCCATGTGGGGGAGGTGGAAGGGGATCCAATTGGTGGCCACCGGCGACTTTACGCACCCCACCTACTGTGCCGAGATCAAGTCCAAGCTGGAGCCCGTCGCCGAGGGGATCTACCGCCTGAAGGAAGGGGAGCAATGGACCCACTTCATCCTGACGACCGAGGTGAGCAACATCTTCACCCAGGGAGGGAGGGGGCGCAGGGTCCATACCCTGATCTTCGCCCCGGGAATCGAGGTGGCCGAGAAAATTAACAACACTCTGGGGAGACTGGGCAAACTGGGGGCGGACGGTCGTCCCACCTTCACCTTCCCGGCCAAGGATCTGGTGAAGATGGTCCTCGATATCTCCGAGGAGTGCCTGCTGGTGCCAGCCCATGCCTGGACCCCCTGGTTCTCCGTGTTCGGGGCCAACTCCGGGTTCGACTCCCTCCAGGAGTGCTTTGCGGAGCAGACGAAGAACATCCACGCCATCGAGACCGGACTCTCCTCTGACCCGCAGATGAACTGGCGGCTCTCGGCCCTCGATACCATCACCCTCATCTCCAACTCCGACGCCCACTCGCCCGGCAAGATCGGTAGAGAGGCCAACGCCTTCGCCTGCGCCCTGGAGTACCGCGAGATCATCAGGGTCCTCAAGGAGAAGGACCCGGCGGGGCTGCTCTTCACCGTTGAGTTCTTCCCCGAAGAAGGAAAGTACCACTATGACGGGCACCGCAACTGCAATGTCCTGCTCTCCCCCACGGAGAGCAAGATCTACGACGACATCTGCCCTGTCTGCGGCAAACGATTGACCGTCGGCGTGATGCACCGGGTGGAAGACCTGGCCGACCGGGAGGAGGGGTTTGTCCCCCTGCAGGCCATCCCCGCCATCCACCTCATCCCCCTGGAGGAGATCATCGCCGAGGCCCTGGGGGCCGGCGTCGGCACCAAGGGGGTGGATCGGGAGTATATGCGCCTGATAGAGGCAGCGGGGTCGGAGTTCGCCATCCTCCTCGACCTACCGCCCGAGGAGATAAAGAAGATTGCCTCTCCCAGGGTCTACGAGGGAATCATGCGGGTGAGAAAGGGCGAGCTGGAGATCGTCCCGGGCCACGACGGCGTCTACGGCAAGATCAAGATCTTCCCCCCGGAGGGGGAGGGGGGAAAACCCGAGGAAGACGACGCCCAGATGAAGCTGTTTTGACCGAATTGAACTTGTCAATGTACCCCATATGTGCTACATTAAACAGCATGGGAGGTGACCTATGACCAAAACAGCCACCGTTAGGGCGCGTATAAAACCTGATCTCAAGGAGAATGCGGAACGCGTTTTGCGTGATTTGGGCTTGAACCCGACGCAGGCCATTACGCTCTTCTATAAGCAAGTTGAACTCCGCCAAGGACTCCCCTTTGATGTAGTCGTCCCGACAGAGACGACTCGCCAAACGTTCGACGACACCGATGCAGGTCGTCATTTGATCGTATGCAAGGACGTCGATGACATGTTTGAAAAACTCCGTATCTGATGCTGACCCCTGTTTATACGCGGCAGTTCGAGAGAGACATCAAGCGCATGGCAAAGCGGGGAAAGAATATAGAAAAGCTTAAGATCATCATTCGCTCCCTGGCAGGCGAAGAGCCGATCGATCCTATTCACAAGGATCATAAACTCTTAGGCGACTGGCAAGGGAGGCGAAAGTGCCATATTGAATCGGACTGGATACTGATCTACAAGATCGAGGAAAGCAAAGTGATATTCGAACGCACAGGAACACACGCTGACCTGTTCAGATGAAATCAAGGCGGGGGAGGCAGCAAAACCCGCGGAAGGCGAAGAATAGATGAGCTTGTCTTAAAACATAGCTGGAAAATGATACTATTTATCAACGAGTTAGCGATAAAAAGAAATGATATGGCAAAGGAGAAAACAACATGGGCATGTTCAAGAAAAAGGTAAAGGTCTCTAATAGTAAGGATACTAATCAATTCTTTGAAGAGGAATTTTGGGTAGATACGGGAGCCCTTTATTCCTTTGTCCCTGAGGATTATCTTGAAAGGATAGGAGTAGAACCGACTGCAAAAAGGAACCTGATTCTTGCCGACGGGCGACAGGATACGAGACTACTTGGTTTTTGTGACTTTCAGATCGAGGGTTTTGAAGGCAATATTCCTTGCCCAGTGATTTTCGCACCGAAAGGCTCTCTGTTCTTGCTCGGAGCAACAGCCTTAGAGAACTTCGGTGTCGAAGTGGACCCAATTCAAAAAAAGTTGAAGCCAATTCTGGCAATTATCGGATGATTCTTAGCTACTCAATGACAATCGCCAACAATAAACATGTCCCCGTTCGTTATGATGAAAATGAAACGGAGCCAGTAATGACAATTAAAGAATTACTTCGTGAGCGTCGAGCAGAAATAGAAAAGGTTGCTGCCAAACATGGGGCATTCGACATTCGGGTCTTCGGATCAGTGGTGCGGAGAGATGAACGCGGAGACAGCAATATTGACCTGTTGGTCAAGACAGGGGACAAAACGAGCCCCTGGTTCCCTGGTGGACTAATTGCTGACTTGGAAGAGATGCTGGGACGCAGTGTTGAGGTCGTGACTGAGAACGGACTCAATCCTCTCATACGAGCACAGGTCATGAAAGAGGCAACCCCCCTATGAAAGATGAGCCTGCTTTGAAAAAGAGAACCCATTTGCTTGTCAGGTCATTAAGAGATATAATTTATAGGTTATTCTTCCAAGAAAGGATTGATAGATGAACACGGTGAAAAAGATACTTGAGCATCTTAAGACAATGCCCGAGCCGGAGCAAAGCGAGGTGCTTGACTTTGTTGAATATTTGAAAAATTCCGCGCGCCTTCGAAAACAGAGCAAAGAAGATGTAGCGTGGGGTCAGTTTACCCTCGAATCTGCAATGCGTGGAATAGCAGAAGAGCCTAGCCCCTGAGGAACTGTTAGGAGAATGACGATGAAGGATCCAATTATCGAAGAAGTAAGGGAAGCCCGCCGCAGGCATGCGGAGAAGTTCAATTTTGATTTACATGCCATTTGTGAGGATTTAA
>CAYQOD010000058.1:0-9454 GCA_964419065.1 uncultured Thermodesulfobacteriota bacterium
GATGTAGCGGTCAGCACCTGCCAGTTGCACGGCAACTGACAGCGGTATGGTGACCAGCAGATATGGCCACATTTGAATAAAACTTGAAACGACCATGTTGGCGATGGTCACCATCTGATTAATCATAATCTTCCTCCTCGGTATTGAGATATAACAGTGTGCTTCATCTCTAGAGACGAAGAACCTTCAAGAAGGACGCAAGATTATGATTGTCATTCCTCGGTGGTTTCTATACAGCAACAGCAGGTAATCGGATGGTAGTCAATGATGGTGCCGTAGCGGTCGAACTCAAAATGACAGCATCTCATGAGGCTATCCTTCACCATGGTGCGTGCCCGCTGCACCCGAGACTTGACACCCGAGATTGAAATCCCCAGTTTTTGCGATAACTCCTTCTGAGTCAATTCCTGAAACTCAGTTAACGTGAGCGCCTGGGCATATTTTGCGGGTAATTTTTCAACCAGGCCTTTGAGGCCCGAGGCTATCTCTTGAGCAGGGCTATCTTCAGCGAATTCGTCAAACTCCTGAATAACCTCCGCTGGGCCCTCAGGGGGGACCCTCTTGTTTCGATAGTAATCGATAATGGTGTTTCGGGCTATCTGATAGATCCAGCCTTGGATTCTGGTATCATCTTTGAGGGTATCAATGCGAGAATGGATTTTTATGAACACTTCCTGCAGAATATCCTCGGCATCTGATTGATTTGAAACGCGATGGGTGATGAAAGATTTAAGTCGGTCGCTGAATTCTGTCCAGATTGCCTCTGTCTTTTGTTTCATAAGATGTCCCCTTATCTCCTCTTTAGGATCTGCGGAGCACAGATATGAATTGAAGATCTGCGAGGGGTTATCAGTTCCCTGGGGCGTCTTTACTCATATTCGTAGTAGGTATCCTCGGAGAACAGGCCTTCCTCCCAGGCCCACGAGGATGGCACCCGGGGAGTTCGTTTGCCCTCCTGGGAGAGGATTTCTTTCGGGATGTCCCGGAGGAAGCGTGAGGGTATCCTCCGCTGGTGCCCTCCGAAGAGGCCCCTGGTGGCGGCACAGCTCAGATAGAGCCGCTCCTGGGCCCTGGTCATACCGACGTAGCAGAGGCGCCGCTCCTCCTCCATATCCTCGGGGTCGTCTAAGCGGAGGTAGTAGGGGAGCAGTCCTTCTTCCAGCCCTACCATGAAGACCACCGGGAACTCCAATCCCTTGGCGCTGTGCAGGGTCATGAGGCTGACTCGATTGAACCCATCCTCATACTCATCGATGTCGGTGAGCAGGGCCACCCGGTCGAGGAATTCCTTGAGGTCATCAACCCCCGATCTTTTCAGCATTCCCAAGAACTCCTTGACGTTCTCCATCCTCGTGAGTCCCTCGGGTCCCTGGGCCTGGAGGTATTCCATATAGTTCGTACCCTCTATGATGTGAGAGGCCAGGTTGGCGAGGGGAAGCTCACTCATGAGGGCTCGCAATCCCTCCAGCAGGGAGGCGACCTCGCGGGCCTTGTTCCTCACCGCACGGGGGAGGTCCTCCCGGGCAGGGGCCTCCTGGAGGGCCTGGTAGAGGGAGTATCCCTTGAGGCGGGCTACCTCATCCAACCGTTCCAGGGTCTTGGGGCCGATCCCTCGGGGGGGGACGTTCATGATCCTCTTCAGGCTGACCTCATCCTCGGGGTTCATCATGATCCTGAGATAGGCCACGAGGTCTTTGATCTCCCTGCGCTGGTAAAACCGTATCCCGCCTACCACGGTATAGGGGATACCCCAGCGCATGAGGGCCTCCTCCAGGGCCCGGGACTGGGCGTTTATCCGATAGAAGACAGCGCAGCTGCGGTACTCTCCTCTCGCCTCTTCGACGATGCGACCCGCCACCCAACGGGCTTCATCCTCCTCGTCTGCGGCCCAAAAGAGGGTGAGCGGGTTTCCGATCTCATTGGCCGTCCACAGACGCTTTTCCTTGCGCCAGCGATTGCGAGAGACCACGGCGTTGGCCCCCTGCAGGATCGCTTGAGTCGAGCGGTAGTTCTGCTCGAGCTTGATCACCATCACCGTGGGGAAGTCCTGCTCGAAGCCAAGTATATTAGCAGGTTCCGCCCCCCGCCATCGGTATATGGATTGGTCGTCATCCCCCACAACACAGAGCGAGGAGTCCTGCCCGAGGAGGCCTTTGATGAGGAGGTGCTGTATGTAGTTTGTGTCCTGATACTCATCCACGAGGATGTGGCGGAACCTTCTCTGGTAATAATCACGGACCTGAGGGACGCTCCGAAGGAGGAGGTGGGTGAAGGAGAGGAGGTCGCCGAAGTCGAGGGCATTGGCCGCCTTCAAGGCCTCCTGGTAGAGGGGGTAGAACTCCGCCGCCTTCTTCTGAAAGGGGTTGAACTCATCGGGCTGGTACTCCGGCGGCCCGATCCCTCGGTTCTTCGCCCGCTCGATCTCCTTGAGGATGGCCTTGGCTGGGTAGGCATGTGATCCCACCCCTGCGGCCTTCAGGAGCCCCTCCATCAGTCGCTGCTGATCCTCCTCGTCGTAGATGACGAAGTCCGCTGGGCGATCCAGGTGGTGGATGTGGGATCGCAGGATCCGCAGGCATGCGGAGTGGAAGGTGCTGACCCATACCCGTTGCCCCTGAGGACCCAGCAGACCACAGACCCGCTCCTTCATTTCACCGGCCGCCTTGTTGGTGAAGGTCACCGCCAAGATCTCATCCGGGGCGACCTTCCCCGAGAGCAGGAGGAAGGCGATGCGATAGGTCAATACCCTCGTCTTTCCGCTCCCCGCCCCGGCAAAGACGAGGATAGCCTTCTCCTCGGCGGTGACCGCCTCCCGCTGAGGGGGGTTGAGGTGACGCAGCAACTCTTGCACAGGGTCACGATCGCTCATCATATGGTACGTGGGTCTCACGCCACGGTGAGGCACCTGGCATGTCTTAGTTAATCAATCACCTTATATCGAAGACAGATCCGCTGTCAAGGTTGGAGCAGAATCGGCGTTTCGGTATTGTATTAATGATGGTATTATGGTTTATTGAATCCTGCCTGTTCACGAAGCACTGTACTCCGGCAAGAGAGGAAGACCGATGGGGGTTCTGTTCGGCACCGATGGGGTGAGGGGCGTCGCCAATGAATACCCGATGACCGCAGAGATGGCCTTACGTATCGGGAGGGCCGCGGCACATCTGTTTAAACGGAGAGGGCACCTCGCCAGGATCGTTATCGGGAAGGACACTCGGCTTTCCGGATCTATGCTCGAGAGCGCCCTGGTCGCTGGTATCTGTTCCATGGGTGTGGATGCCCTGTTGCTCGGCGTCATGCCCACGCCGGGGGTCGCCTTTCTCACCACCAGCATGGGGGCTGATGCCGGCATCGTTATATCCGCCTCTCACAATCCCTTTCAGGACAATGGGATCAAGATCTTTTCCCGTGAGGGTTTTAAACTCCCTGATGAGCGGGAGCGCGAGATAGAGGAACTGGTCTTATCAGATGATGCACATACGTTGCATCCTTCATCCCGGGAGGTAGGCAGGGTGCATCGCATAGAGGGTGCAGGGGGCCGATACATCGCCTTTTTGAAAAGCACCTTTCCCACAGGATATACCCTCGAGGGCATGAAGGTCCTCCTTGACTGCGCCAATGGAGCGACCTATCGGGTAGCCCCTGAGACGTTTCGTGCACTGGGGGCCGAGGTGACGGCCCTCTTCGATGAGCCGAATGGCGAGAACATCAATGCCGGCTGTGGATCACAACATCCAGAGGCGCTGGCCGAGGAGGCAATCAAGAAAAAGGCGGATGTCGGATTCACCTTCGACGGGGATGGCGATCGCCTCATCGCCGTGGATGAAGGGGGTGCAGTCTTAACGGGGGATCAGATCGTGGCCATCTGTGCCAGCCTGTTGAAGAAGGAGGGGAGGCTCACCAACAACGTAGTAGTGAGCACCGTTATGAGCAACATCGGGCTCCGTTTTGCCTTGGGGGAACTCGCCATCGAACAGGCGATAACCACGGTTGGTGATCGGTATGTCCTGGAGGAGATGCAGGCACGGGGGGCCTGCATCGGTGGTGAGGACTCGGGGCATATTGTCTTTTTGGGCCACCATACCACCGGTGATGGCATTATTACGGCGTTGCAGGTCGTGGCGGCGATGAAAAAGGAAAACAGGGTGCTGTCGACGTTGGCGAAGGTCATGACGGTATACCCCCAGAAGCTCATCAACATCGAAGTGCGATCCAAGCCAGAGATATCCACGGTACCGGAGATCGTCAGGGTAATCGAGATGGTAGAAAAGGAACTAGGCGATAATGGAAGGGTCCTCGTCCGCTATTCGGGGACGCAGAACATGTGTCGCGTGATGGTGGAGGGTCCCAGCGATGAAGAGACAGAACGGTACTGCCGTCAGATTGCCGATGTAATCAGAGTAAAGCTGGCATAGTGAGAGGGAGCGTCATTGCCGCCGCTCCTTTTTCTCACGTTTGCTCTCCTTCTTTATGACCCATTTTTTAATATTCTTCTGCTTGGCCCTGCTCACCGCCAGGGCGTGAGGGGGGATATCTTTGGTGATGGTCGCCCCTGCGCCTATCAAAGATCTCTTCCCGACCGTGACAGGGGCCACGAGGGCCGTGTTGCTGCCCACGAAGACCCCGTCCTCAATGATGGTTCGGTGTTTTTGATACCCGTCGTAGTTACAGGTGATGGTGCCCGCCCCGATATTCACCCCCCTGCCCACCTCGGCGTCGCCGATATAGGAGAGGTGGTTTGCCTTGGTCCCCTGGCCGATCCTGGACTTTTTCACCTCCACGAAGTTGCCGATCTTGACCCCCTTCTCTAAATGGACATGGGGGCGCAGGTGGGAGAAGGGGCCCACGATAGCGTCATCTTCGATCCTGCTCTCGCTGATCATGGTACAGAAGCGCACCTGCACCCGGTCCCCGATCTGGGAGTCGATGATCTCCACCTGCGGGCCGATCTGACACCCATCACCGATAGAGGTCCGGCCGCGCAGATAACAGTTGGGGTGTATCACCGTATCCCTCCCGATGCGGACATCCGGTTCGATAGAGACACTCGGAGGATCATGGATGGTCACCCCCTCAGACATCCAGTACCGCCGCACCCTCTCCCCCAATATCTCCTCGGCCGTGGCCAGGTCGGCCCTGGTGTTGACCCCCATGATCTCCTGTGGGTCAAGGGTGGAGAAGGCGCTGATCTTTTTCTTCTTATGGTGGGCGACCTCGATGATGTCCGTCAGGTAGTATTCCCCTTGGGCGTTGTCCGAGCGTAACTTCCCCAGGGCCTTGAAGAGGAAGGGGGCCTGCACGCAGTAAATACCACTGTTGATTTCCTTGATCTCCAGCTCCCGATCCGTGGCGTCCCGTTCCTCTACGATCTTGCGCACCCCACCTAGGACCCCCCGGACTACCCGGCCGTATCCTGCCGGGTCTTCCAACTGGGTGGTCAACAGGGTGAGGATGGATTCGGTCTCCCGGTGATACTGTAACATCCCCTTGAGGGTTTGGCCCCGGATGAGGGGGATATCGCCGCAGAGGATGAGGATGGTTCCGTTGAACCCCTTCAAAGCGGGCCCGGTCACCGACACGGCGTGCCCCGTGCCGAGCTGATCCTCCTGCTCCACAAAGGTGACCCTGGGGTCCGGGAAAGAGGCTTGGATCTCGTCCCCTTGGTAACCCACGACCACCACGGTCTTCTCGGGCGATAGGTGTTCCAGGGTGACCTCCAGGGGATAGCTCACCATCGGTCTCCCCAGGAGGAGATGGAGGACCTTGACCAAGCCTGAGCGCATTCGTTTCCCCTTCCCTGCTGCGAGGATAATGATTGCTAACTTATCCACCATTCACCCTTTTTGAGGACTACGTTATAACTAAACGGTGACCCCTGTCAAGGAGGGATGCCTTCAACCCTGTAGGTGAGAGGATACATTTATGTTTTCTGGCAGGAGCGACCCGTTATGGCTGAGGTGACGTTTTAACCAGGAGGTGTCATTGGGGACGGATTTAGTATTTGACTATATTTTGGTGTAAGAGGGGGCGTATGAAGGGGAGTGGTAAGTGGTATTAGATCTACATTAACCATGCAATGTTTACCTCTTTCTCTACTGATTTGAATTCTTTATCGCCGGTGACAATCTCGCCTCCATGGAGTTTTGCCAAGGCAGCGGCAAAACAGTCAGCGTAGGATATCTTGTGGAAGGCTTTAAAACGCGCGGCCTCTTTGGCAAGCGATATGTCTACATCGATTATCTCAATAGGCAGCATTCTTATTATCCTTTCTATCTCATGAGCCTTCTCCACTCCGCATTCACGCAGAACTATATAATATACTTCACCAAAATTTACCGATGTCATCACTAGATATTTATCTTCTTCGACAGCAGCAACAAAGAATTGCTCAATCTTTTCATACCCAGCCTCTTTTTCTAAAAAAACCAAGAGGGCATGTGCATCCATGACCTTTGTCAACCCTTAGGTCTCTCTTTCCTTATCCTTAGCGCGCTCTTCAAGAAGCGTCTTGGATAATTTCCCCTTGGTTTGCAATACCCCTGCTATTTCCCTAAAATATGCTGGAGTAACCGCCTTGAGAATTAACTCGTCTCCTTTCTCTTCAATAAAAAGTTTTGTTCCCTTTTTTATATTGAGTCTCCGGCGGATCTTCGAAGGTATAACTATCTGTCCCTTGGCAGTTACAACTGTGGTAATCATTTGTATCCCCCCTTTCTGGCAAAAGTATAATACATAATAAAAGGTATGTCAATAAATATTTTTCCTACTTTTATATTTATGTAATACATCTTGCTCTTGCGGGGTACGCTTCATGATAGATCACTTCCCACGGTCTCTTGCGCTTTGTATATGTGCATCTTCTTGCAGCAAAAAAGGGGTTAACGTTGTTATCTAGCTGCTTTGAATGTACTGGTGGGCGGTTTTCGTCCCGTTATGGCTGACGGGACGTTTTAAGCATAGCTCCTAATTATTACGGGGGCAACCTCTTCGGGTGGCCCCCGTATTGTCATTGGCGGGAGCGACGAGATTCGAACTCGCGACCTCCGGCGTGACAGGCCGGCGTTCTAAACCAGCTGAACTACGCCCCCTCGGTACATGAGATACGAATACCAAAAACAACCCCCTTCTTGGTGGGGGTGTATCGCTCTTATTATATCATACTTCCGAATATGTCAATCCCTAAAAACTGGAAGGTCAATCCTCTACGGGTTACAGATATTGCATGGTTGATAACCCGCTGACAAGGCTTCCGCTCGAGTATTGAAGACAGCGATGCAGGATTCACAATTATAGTAGCTACATCCTGGTTGATGGAAGACATGGATCTCAATATCACCGTGGTACAGTATAGCCTTGGGTGGTTTCTGTTCTGGTGTTTTCTGCTCCGGTGCCTCTTGTCTCTCAGGGGTAAGCTGTGATATCGCTAACTCACCTTGCAATATAGTAATCTTACTTCTATATTCAACGATCTTCTTTTTTGTGTTATCTATCAACCCTCGATAACGCTCTATATCTGAATCAAATTGCTTCCCAAGATCAGTGTAGTATTTTTTTTGGGAAGGTCCCATACGATGAGTTGGGAAATTCCGTTTACTGTTCTCTAATTCTTCTATCTTCTTTTCGTAGTCCTTTATCTCCTTTTCATTTCTACTAATTTCTTCCTCATAGTATTGTATCCTATCTTCTAGATCTTGGCTTGTTGAAGGCACTTTATTAGATCCTGGCGTGGATACCGGTTCAGTTACGCCTATTTTGTCAATGGGACGCCCTTGCAGCTTTTCTGCCTCCTTGCCAGGGGGAGGGGTATCGGAGAAATGTACGACGCCGTTTTCATCAACCCACTTGTAAATCTCCGCACCTGCACTCTGTGAGAGGGTGAACATGGCACATATTACAACGAGAGGGCACCCAATAAGGGCTTTTTGGACACGATATCTGAGTCGTTTCTGAATCATGGATTATAGAGGCAGACCACTATTTGTGTCTCACAATGGTACCTAAGACCGATTTCATATTGTCTTTAAGCAGCATCAGGTTCACGGCAATATCCTGGGCGACACAATCATCTGCGCGCCACCACGCGCACTGCTCGCGTCTGCAGGCAAAAAGCTCCTGAAAGCTAGAGTCAGACTCGTCTGTCAAACGCCACAAATCATCCTTGTTCGCCCCTGCCAAAAGCAGGGGACAAAGTTTCATGTGTGCCATGATCAGCTCCTCTTGGCAATGAAGCACAGTGAAATTGCCAGTCTCTGTTTCGAGGCGGGGTTATGGTCTTCTTATGCCAAACTCAAATATTTCCTCATGAGAATAGAAGAGTATCCAGTATGCTGTAACCGGTAAGATTAAAACATCATCTGATGACGGGTAGCAAAAGTCATTCCAGTATTTCGGGAATAGTCTCCATTTTGTTATAATAGCATCCTTAAGCAATAGCCACAGGATAAGGATCGGCTGATCGATAGGTGGAACTCTGTCAAATAGCCATTGCGTGATGGATCTAGGGTCTACGGTATCAATGAACGTACGACATGATATAACACTAGAAAGTTCGTCTTTGACCAAACCTGAATTATCAACAAAATCCCGTGCATGCTGAGCTAGTGATTTTGCTGTCTTTTCGTTTAATGGGCGGATCTCTGAAAGATCAGCTTGAGGCAATTGATTATATTTGGGGTTTGTGAAGCGCCAACTCAGCCTAAACTGATCAAAAGGCACAAAATCGGCTTCGGTTATTTGCGTATTTAAGATTATTATTTTTTCGGGCATAGCTCTTCTTAATCATTCAAAAGATTTATACATATAGTATATCGTAGGTATCGACAAATGTCAATTTTAGACTGTTTTTTTGTTCTAAAAAAGATTTTAAATGCCTGTCTTGCTCCTGTTTCTGCCGTGCTCAAGTTTCTAAAATCGTTTTCATTGTTGCAGCATCAATATTCCCGCCGCTGAGGATGACTCCTACCCGATCCTCCGGCAACACTGTCCGACTCAATAATGCTGCTAAGCCGAGTGCGCCTGAAGGTTCCACCACAAGTTTCATTCGATAAAACAAAAATGTAACTGCTTCCATGATGGCTGCTTCTGATACTGTCTTCATATCGTCAACATACTCAAGTACGAGCGGGAACGTGATCTCGCCTAAGGACGGTGTGCGTGTTCCGTCAGCGATGGTGGGCGGGTTTTTTACGGCATGTAGACTTTTTGTGTAAAATGACTTGGTCGCATCGTCGGCGAGTTCCGGTTCAATACCGATTACCCGACAATTCGGGTCACTATTTTTGGCAACTATAGCCGAACCGCTCAGCAAACCACCGCCGCCACATGGAACCAACAATGTATTTAAATGACCGAGTTCTTCAAACATTTCCAAGGCGGCGGTCCCCTGACCCGCTATGACATCCAAATGATCAAACGGCGGTATCATCGTATAACCATATTTAACTTCAAGAGCTTT
>CAYQOD010000059.1:0-9374 GCA_964419065.1 uncultured Thermodesulfobacteriota bacterium
GGGTCATCCGCTCTTCTAGGCGCGGAAAGATGGAGAAGACGCGCTTGATATCGCGCTGGATCCCTTCTGAATCCTTCCTTCCGAAGGTGGCCAGCTTGAGGTTCTCCGTGACCGTCAGGTTGCCGAACAGGCGTCTCCCCTCAGGGACAAGGGAGATTCCGAGCTCGCTAACGACCTTATGGGCAGGGTAATGGAGCAGGTCCTTTCCCATGTAGGTCATCCTGGTCCCCGGTTCGACGCGGACCATACGGGAGATCGCCTTCAGGGTGGTGCTCTTCCCGGCGCCATTGGCGCCGATGACGCAGACGATTTCACCCTCGTCGATCTGGAAGTTCAGGCCGTGGAGGGCCATGATCCTATCATACGAAACGCGCAGGTTTTCCACTGATAACAGCATTACGCCACCGCCTCCTTGCCCAAGTAGGCATCGATAACCTTCGGGTTGTTTTGAATCTCCGCTGGTGTGCCCTCAGCGATCAACTCGCCAAAGACCAAGGTCTGAATGACCTCGCAGAGCTCCATAACCACCTTCATCCTGTGCTCGATGACGAAGATGGCCAGACCCAGCTTCTCATGGATCTGACGGATGATCTTCATGATCTGAATCAACTCTTCCGGGTTCATACCCGCTGTGGGTTCGTCCAAGAACAGTATCTTGGGTTCCATGGCCAATGCCCTGGCCATCTCCACCCTCCTCTGAGCGCCGTATGCGAGGTTGAGCACTTTCTGATCCGCGTACTGATCCACACCCAACATCTTCAAGAAGTTATAAGCCTTTTCCGTGGTCTCTTCCTCATCCCTGTGGCGTTTAGGAGTGCCGAAGAAGGCCCCGACCAAGCCGTAATCCAGCTTGGAGTAGCGGGACATCTTCACGTGCTCGAGGACGGTCATGTGCCGCCACAACTGCATGTTCTGGAAGGTCCTCCCCAGGCCCATGGAGGCGATCTGGTGGGGCTTGAGTCCTGCTATGTTTTTACCATCCAGGATGATTTGACCCTCGGTGGGGGTATAGATGCCGGTGATGAGATTGAAGATGGTCGTCTTGCCCGCCCCGTTGGGTCCGATGAGCCCCCTGATCTGGCCTGGCTCGATATCCAGATTGTAGTTGTGGACGGCCCGCAAGCCGCCGAAGTAGTGGGTCATATTATCAATTCGTAGCAGGGACATGCTACACCTCTTCTTAGACTTTCTGTTTTGGTTTGATGAGATTCATTACGTCGAATTCCCGGAACGCTATAAGGCCCGTTGGGCGAAAGATCATCACCAGGATGAGCAGGAGCGGGATGATGATCCACTTGAATATCTCGAGTGGCCTCAGGATCTCACCCAGGAGAGTGATGCCGAGGGCGCCGACAATGGCACCGATCACGGAGTTCAGCCCTCCTAAGTAGACCATGGCCAGGACCTCGGCGAGCTTTTGGATGCCGAAGGTGCCCGGGTTGACGTACCTGATGACATGGGCGAAGAGCCCGCCGGCCACACCGGCCCAAAAGGCCGCGAAGAGGAAGGCCACCATCTTGGTACGCCTGGTGTTGACGGTCATGGCGTCTGCCGCCATTTCATCGTCGCGTACCGCATTCAGCGCCTTTCCCATGGTGGAGCGCACGAAGTTGTTGATAATCCATACGCAGACCACAGTCCACAGAAACACCGTGGGCAGATTGGCCCAGTCAGGCTGGCTTCCCAAACCACGGGGCCCTCCGACCAACTCCATATTCTCGATAACGCTCTTGACGATGAACATGAACGCCAAGGAGATGATGGCCAGATAGTCGCCCCGCGTCCTGAAGGATGGTATCGCTACCAAGAGGGCCCCGACAGATGCGACGAGCCCTCCCAAGACCAAACCGATGGGGAACATGAACGGTCCCAGAAAGGCGGGGAGAAGCGCCGGTCCGAGGAGCCTGTCGTTGACGAAGAGGCCCACGGTGAAGATCGAAGCGACGTATGCACCCAGGGCTATGAACCCCGGATGGGAGCAGGAAAACTCTCCCATGAATCCGTTGATCACGTTCAAGCTCAAGGTGATCATAACGGCGATCAAAGTGAGCTTCAGGATCAGCAGACGATAGTCGCTGACGTCGGACCAGATATGCAGGGTGGCGTAGAGCAGGCCGAGGTGGACGATCACCGAGAGCAGCATGGACGAATTGAGGAGTCTTGCTGCCAACCAGTTGGCCGGTGCAGCGCTGAGACGTGCGATGACGCACACGGGAACGATATATAGTAACAAATTATAGGCGAGAGAACTGGGGATCAGGAGGGGCTTTTTGAGCATGATCAAGAAGCCGAAGAGGGCGGGTATCTTAGGGAGCCCTAAGATACCGGATACCAGATCGCCCACGTATTGTTCCAGCACAACCGCAATCAGCGCCCCGAAGAGCCAGCTGAGCAAGGGGATCCCTGAAAACCACTTCCTGGTCCTATTCCTCCATCGATTTCTAAGAGTTGACGGCCTGTTGCCTTTTATATCCATGTCCCATCCTCGTCACGTTATGGTCTTTGATGCCGTCCAGCTTGACATAGTACCGGTCAGAGCCTCAGGCGTGCGCTATACGGCTCACCGAAGAAGCCATGGGGCCTGAAGGTCAGAATGAGCAGGATGATGGAATAAGCGATCAGATCGCGTAGGGTCGAAGGAAAAATCCAGGCCACGAAGATCTCGATGAAGCCGAGCAGGAAGCCGGCCAGGCAGGCGCCGAGTATAGACCCTCTCCCTCCCAAAATCGCGGCCACGAAGGCCTTCCAACCAAACAGAATACCCATATAGGGATCCAGGACAGGATAGGCGACGCCGAAGAATATCCCCGCGGCTGCTGCCAGGGCCGAGCCGATTGCAAAGGTAAGGGCGGCAATGGTGTTCAAGGGCACCCCCATCAGGGGCACCACCACATAATCGAAGGCCATCGCCCTCATGGCCATGCCCCATTTGGTCCTCTTGACAAATTGGTGCAGGGCGATCATGAGCGCCAAGGAGACCATAACGATCATAATCTTCTTGTTGGTTACGAAGACACCGCTGAGGTCGTACGTGGCAGTCTGGATCAAGGCCGGAAAGCTTATACGTCTGGCGCCCAACAGGGCTAGGTTCCCCGTCTCCAGTATGATACCGATCATGAGGCCTGTGATCGCAGCCGAGGCGCGCGGGGCATCCCGCAACGGCCGATAGCCCACCCTCTCGACGGCCATGCCGACGAAGGAGGTCAGGAACATGGCGAAGATAATGGTTAACACCAGGATCAGCCAGCTGGGCAGTGCAAGTCCACCCCATGCAGCGAACGCTATCAACGCACTGGCGATGCCGAAACCGATGTACGCCCCCACCATGAAGATATCGCCGTGAGCGAAGTTGAAGAGCATGAGGATGCTGTAGACCATGGAGTACCCCAGGGCGATCACGGCGTAGAAACTGCCCCACTGCAGCGCGTTGATTATATTTTGAAGGAATGTCGACATCGAATCCGCTCCTTAGCGCTTTCAGAAGGGCGGGCTCAGGGATCATCACCCTGGCCCGCCCTTTTGTGCGACCAGTCTTTACTCCTCTCGGCTACATCGTCCGTGCAGACCAGTGGTCGTCAGATACGCAATTTCTGTAGCGTCACACCCTACGGGCAGACAGACTGATAGAATTCGAACTCGCCCTTGTCGCTGATCCTGACGATGACTGCACACTTGATCGGATCGCCCTCTTCCGTGAAGGTCATCTTCCCGGTGATGCCTTCGAAGTCCTTGATCTTGGCCATTGCATCACGGACACACTGGCGGTCCTTCTTGATATCACCGGTGATCTTGCCGCAGGACTGAATGGCCTGTTGCACGATGCGCATGGCGTCCCAGGTCAAAGCGCCAACGTCATCAGGGATATACCCGTATTTTTTGTTGTACCGGTCGATAAACGCCTTGGTGGCCCCTTTGGCACCGGCAGCAGCATAGTGGGTGCTGAAGAAGAGCCCATAGCAGTCTTTACCACAGAGTTGTACGGTCTCTGCCGAACCCCAACTGTCACTCCCCACGATGGGGTTTTTGAAGCCCAGTTCATGGGCCTGCTGAACGATCAAGGCCACTTCATTGTAGTACTGGGGCGTAAAAAGGAACTGAGCGCCTGAGGTCTTGATCTTAGTCAACTGAGAGCTGAAGTCGGTGTCCTTGGTGGTGAAGCTCTCATAGGCCACTACGGAGCCAGCCCCATGTAGCTTTTCCCAGGCCTGCTTAAAGAACTCGGCCAATCCCTTGGGGTAGTCACTGGCCACGTCGTACAGGACCGCGGCCTTGGTGAACTTGAACTCCTTCGTGACGAAGTTGGCCGCCACCGGTCCCTGGAAGGGGTCAAGGAAGCAGGCGCGGAAGACATAGGGTCGGTCCTTGGTGGTGTTGGGGTTTGTGGACCATGGGCTGATCATGGGCGTTTTGTAGTTGTTCGCTACCTCGCCCGCAGGTACCGCCTGTTTGGAGGCCTGAGGTCCAACCATGACCAGTATCTCGTCCTCGGTGATCATCTTGGTGGTAACCGCTACAGCCGATTCCGCTTTGGACTCGTTGTCCTCAATAACCAGCTCTACCGGGTACTTCTTCCCCCCGACCGTGATGCCACCGGCGGCCTTTACGTCCTCAAGCCACATCCGGGCCGCGTACTTCGTGCCTTCACCCACCTTGGGGATATCGCCGGTCACAGGGGCGTTGATGCCGATCTTGATCGGCTTTTCCTTGCCCCAGGCGCAGGGTGATACGCCCAGACCGACAATGAGGCACAGAATGATGAAAAGTAAACCTGTCCTTCTCATTGCTCCCTCCTTTCTCGCTACTTGTTAAATTGTTAATGGAAAATAAACTCCCCCCTCTCCAATATTAAGTGAATCCAATATCACAATGAAATCATTTTATCAAGCATTTTTTTTCGTTTGTCTTGGAATTTGTCTTGGGAAAAGATGCACGGCCGTTTTATAATCTGCTGGAGGGGTACAGCATAGTAGATTTGATTGTATTTTTTTTATCCTTTGCGTATTTCGTAGCAATAGAGAGAGGAGAGGTGTTTTTAACAGAAGCAAAGCGAGATAGACTCATGCAGTGAGATAACCTTATTATTACAGCGTCGAATCACCGGTAATGGATTCAGCGCACTATCGCCTCGGCAGCATTCACTTCGCTGTACACCATCAGGGATCAACCACCGTTTGAGCGTTCATCAGACCACTCCTGTTTTTGCCGCCGCCCGACCGTGGCCATGTAGATGGCTGTTTCTTCCACCCCATCGACCCCGATGATGCGGTTTACCATATCGTCAAAAAACGCCCCCACCGCACAGACCCCAAGACCGAGGGCCTCGCCAGCGAGATAGAGGTTTTGTCCTATATGCCCAGCATCGAGGTAGATGTACCGATACGCCCGCTGACGGTATTTCCACCGCGACCGCTCCACCACAGCAGACCAGACAAACGTCACCTGGGCCTCCATGGCGATCATCTGGCCGAGGGCCGCCTCGGCAAGCCCTCGCGAATGATCGCCCCTTCTCAGGCACTCGAGATCAAAGGCATGGGGCCTCAAGTGGTAGATGCCGGGCTCAAGACCCTCCACGGCCCGCACTGAGAGATAGGTCTCCACCGGGTAGAGACCACCGGCAGAGGGTGCGGTCCTGAAGAGGACATCACCATACCTCGCCGTCACCCCTTGTGTTGCCCAGAGAAGGGCTGAAAGGGTCTCAAGTGTAAGGGGTTGTCCTCCTTCATACTCCCTCCGCGATCTCCTGCGGGAGAGGAGCTGCCAGAGGTTCGGCCCTTCGGTTATCTCGGGTTCAGGGAGGGTGATGACAGCGAGGGGCGCTTCATAGTTCTTGAAGGGTTCAGGTTGGTTGCCCCAATCGAGCGTATAACTTCCCAGTCTTTCAGGGGTGTACTTGGTCTCCTGCTGAAATCTGGTCCCGATCTCTGGGTTACGGGAAGATGGACCTGTGGTCTTTTTACCTGTTTTCATACCCCCCTCCAGGATGCGTTTCGTATGGTGTGTGCTCGTTGAGCAATGCCAGCATCTGGTGCGATTCCGTGGTCGGCAGTTCACACCGATAGTTCTGGCAGACATAGGCAGTGGCCCTTCCCGCTTCGGCGGTCATGCCTTTGGTAAATGGGGCGATGCGGGTGATCTCCGGAGATACTTCGCCCGCAGGGAGAAAGAGCACCACCTTGTTGGGAACAAACGTCCTCCGCAGGGCATTCAGGAGCGTTTCGGTATCCTCTGCATGCGGATTCCCGGTGATGACGACCTCGTATGAGGGGCCCAGCGCAAAATCGAGGGCGACCATCATCTGGGTGAAGCCGGTTGGTGCTGCATCGACCATCCTTGAAAAGGAACGGATGAGCTGGGCAGCCTTCGCTTCATAATCAGGGTTGCCGGTCAGACGGGCGAGCCGGAGGAGGTTCAGAACGGTTGCTGAATTGCCTGAGGGGATGGCGCCGTCGTAGCCCTCCTTTTTGCGGACGAGGACGGCCTCGGCATCGTCTGCGGTGAGAAAAAACCCGCCGGTTTCGCGGTCCCAGAAGTGGGTCAGCAGGACCGTGGTGAGATCGAGGGCCCTTTGCAGATGAATGATTTCAAAGGTAGCCTCATAGAGTTCCAGCAGCCCCCATATCAGGAAGGCATAGTCATCTAAAAATGCCGGCACTGCGGCCTCACCATCCCGATAGCGGTGGTAGAGCCGTCCGTGCTCATCGCACATCTCCGTCATGATAAAGCCTGCCGCCCGCAGTGCCGCCTCTACGTAGCGGGGTTCTTCCAGCACCTGCCCTGCCTTGGCCAAGGCAGCGATCATCAGGCCATTCCAGTCGGTCAGGATCTTGTCATCCTTGTGCGGGTGAACCCGCTTGTCGCGGACGTTGAAGAGCTTCCGCCGTGCTTCTCCTAAGCGATTATGTAGCATTTCCAATGAAATCTTGAGTTCAGAGGCGATCTCAGAAAGTGGCCTTTTCAGGTATATGATATGTCCCCCCGCTTTCCTTCTGGATGCCTCCCCGTGGAAATTCCCTCCCTTCTCAATATTGAATACCGTTGTGACCAACTCCGCCTCTTGTGCTGAGAGTACCTGACTGATCTCCTCTTCCTTCCAAAGGTAGAACTTTCCCTCTTCCCCCTCGCTGTCTGCATCCTCTGCGGAGTAAAAACCACCGCCAGGACCGGTCATATCCCGCAGGACATAGGTGATGATCTCTCGGACAGTTTGTGCATACTCCCCATTCCCATCGGTGGCCTGATAGGCCTCAGTATAGGCCATAGCGAGCAGGGCCTGATCGTAGAGCATCTTTTCGAAATGGGGGATGAGCCATTGTGGATCGGTCGCGTAGCGGTGAAAGCCGAATCCGATATGGTCGTATATCCCCCCCTGCCTCATGGCCTCCAGGGTCCTCCCCACCATCTGAAGGGCTCTCTCAGTCCCCGTTCTTCGCCAGTAGCGCAAAAGAAAGAGGAGGGTGTGCGGTGTCGGAAATTTGGGCGCCGTGCCAAAACCCCCATGCCGTTCATCAAAACTTCTCGAGAGCTGCTCATAGGTCATGGTGAGTGCGGATTCTCCCAGGTCTTTGCCCGGAGATTCATACGATGCCTGTTCGAGTACCGCCGTGACCTGCTCGGCCGAGGCAAGCAGGTCATCTCTTCGTCCCTCCCACAAGGCCTTGATGGCGGGGATCAGCTCTCTCATGCCGGTCCGTCCGAACCTGGTCTCTCTGGGGATATAGGTGGCTGTAAAGAACGGTCTCTTGTCGGGCGTCATGATAATGGTGAGGGGCCATCCGCCAGCGCCGGTCATCATCTGGCAGGCGGCCATGTAGATACTATCGATATCAGGCCGCTCCTCCCGATCGACCTTGATGCAGACAAAGGCCTCGTTCATTAATCGGGCTGTCTCCGGATCCTCAAAGGACTCCTCCTCCATGACATGACACCAGTGACAGGTCGAGTAGCCGATGGAGAGGAAGATCGGCTTGTCTTCCCGTTGGGCACACTTGAAGGCCTCCTCTCCCCATGGATACCAATCAACAGGGTTATAGGCATGCTGCAGGAGATAGGGGCTCTTTTCTGCTATGAGCCGGTTCGGGCGCCCGGTGCTCATACGTCCTGTCCCTTGTGGTGAGACACGTCACAACTCCTCTGGGACCAAGAACATCTTACCGAAACCCTTCCATGATCTTTTCAATATCCTTCCTGCCTGTCTCCTGCCCCACCAATCGCCCCCGCCCCAGGCGTTCATGAAAGGAGGGTCTCTCGTTCCGGTAGATGATCCCGATGGGAATCCTGTCACCCCACTCTGAGGCCGTTTTCATGGCGGCCTCCCAGTCGGAGGGATCGTACTCATCCGGCAGCGGATAACATCGCTGCTTGTACCACGCGAAGGTGTTGACCCTGTTGAACGAGACACAAGGCTGCAACACATCGATGAGCGAGAAGCCCCGGTGGGCGATGGCCTGCTGGATCAGGTCCGAGAGGTGATCGATCATCCCCGAGAAGGCCCTGGCGACAAACCCGGCCTGCATGGCAACGGCCACCGCGATGGGGTTAAAGGGACCCGAGGCCACGCCATCCGGTTGTGCCTTGGTAACGAAGCCCTCGGCGGTCGTCGGACTGGCCTGCCCCTTGGTGAGCCCGTAGACCTGGTTGTTGTGGACCAGAAGCGTTACGTCAACATTGCGGCGTATGGCTGCCAGAAAGTGGTTGCCGCCCTCTCCGTAGTTACACCCGTCGCCGCTCTCAACGATGACGGTGAGGTCAGGGTTGGCGAGCTTCGCACCTGTGGCTACCGGCAGTGATCTGCCGTGCAGACCATTGAAGACGTTGGCGTTGAGGTAGTGGGGTGTCTTGGCGGCCTGGCCGATACCGGAGATGAAGAGGACCTGGTGGGGTTTCAGCGTACTCGCTACCAAGGCGCGTTTTACCGCCTCTAAGATAGAGAAGTTCCCGCAGCCCGGGCACCAGGCTGTCTCATACCCTCCGTAGTCTTCGATGGTTACCATGTCGTGCTCCGTCGAATTATTGTTATGGGTTCAACTCAGCCTGCGGACGATGAACTCCGGGGTAATGGGGAGTCCATCATAGCGCAACACCAGCTTCTCGATGTGAAATCCGGTTTCCCGCCGGATCAGCCGCGCCAGTTGCCCGGTGGCGTTTCCCTCCACCGCGACTACCTGTTTCGCCTCGTGCAGACGCCCTATGAACTGCTCCGGCAGCAAGGGCCAGATCTGCGAAAAGTGGAGGGTGGCTGTTCGTACTCCCCTTCCCTTCATCATAGATGCCGCCTCCTGAACCGCCCCCTTGCTCGACCCCCAACATACCAACAGCAGATCGGGCCTCTTTTCGCCCCGGTACTCAGGCGGGATGATCTCTGCACGCATCTCCTC
>CAYQOD010000060.1:0-9324 GCA_964419065.1 uncultured Thermodesulfobacteriota bacterium
TGGGACCTGAAATTCGTGCGGGTCCGGAAACCTTCCTTTTTTATCTGCCATTTCCCCCTCCTTCTATACAATTTGTGGATTTTACGGAGCGAATCCCCAATTACAGCACCCTTTGTTATCCTTCACTATCACCCCCTTCCCCCATTGTGATACCTCCTTCGCTGGCCTCATTCCGAAACGTGGTCACACCAAGCATTCTCCACAGCTCTGTTGGCCTATTATCAGCGACCGTGGTTCTGTACGCCTGGATATCCCCATGTTACAGTATCTAATAAAGGGTTTTTTGACTTTTGCAAGACAAATAAATTTATGTTATCATAAAATAAATTTATAGGTTTTCGCTCCATATCTATCCTTTTTCGTGATGAGGGACACCTTTTGAACCTCAAAAAGTTAGAGGTGTTCTATCTCACCGCCAAATACGGCAGTTGCTCCAGGGCGGCGGATAAACTCTTGGTCACGCAACCGGCGGTGAGCATGCAGATCCGGGAGTTAGAGAAATTTTACCGTGTCAGGCTCTTCGCACGGGAAGGAAACCGGCTCCAATTGACGGAGGCAGGAAACGCCCTCTATTCATATGCCGAAAAGATTTTTGAGCTGGCCGCCGAAGCTGAAGATCGCCTCCTGGAACTGGGAAAGGCGAAAAAGGGGGTGTTGAGGATCGGTACCACCAGGACCTATGCGAAATATATCCTCCCCCCGCTTATATCAATATTCCAAAAGAAGAATCCCCACATCAAGGTGATAATTGAGGAAGGAAGCTCTATGCATATTACCGAGAGTGTGGTCAACATGGAAAATGAGCTGGTCTTTGTCGCAGATACAACATATGGGAAACGGCTGCAATCAATTCCATTCCGTAAGGAAGAAATATTCGTGGTGGTATCTAACAAACATCGGTGGTTTGATCAGAAAGGAGAGGTAACCATTGCAGACCTCAAGGGAGAACGAATCATCCTCCGGGAAGAGGGCTCTGCTACACGAAATATCATCCTCAATCTATTCAAGAAGTATCACTTTGATCCCACCATATTGTTGGAAGGGGGCAGTGCCGATTTTATCAAAGAGATCATCAAGGAAGGGAAAGGAATATCCTTCTTCGTCTTCTTAACGATAAAAGACGAGATCGAAAAGGGGATCTTCAAACCCCTGCGTCTCTCTTCTGAAAGGTTGTTTTTAGATGTCCGGGTATTCTTTTTGGAGAAAGCATCCCTCTCCCCTCCTGCCAAAAAATTTTTACAGGTCTTAAAAGAAGGGGTATTACAGAGTAATCATGCGATGAAAAGGGCCCTCCAAAACAGCGGGGGCCCATCCATATCCATGCAGTAACCTTCTCGTAGCTACCTACTGTTGATCACTCCACTTACCGTATCGTTCCCGCAGAGCACGGTGAGAGATCTTGCCGGGGCCGACCCGCGGCATATCCTCATCCTTGATGAAGTCCACGGACCTGGGGCGTTTGTATCCGGCGATCTTCCCTTTGCAGAACTCCATAATCTCATGTGCCAACTCTTCACTCGGTTCATAGCCTTTGTGTAAAATCACGATCGTCTTGATCGCCTCACCCCATTTCTCATCGGGCACCCCGATGACCGCGACATCCTTGACCGCCTTATGGGCACCCACGCAATTCTCCACCTCGGAGGGGAAGACGTTCTCGCCACCGGTGATGATCATGTTCGCCTTTCGGTCCACCAACTGGTAGTATCCATCTTCATCTCTTCGGCACATGTCACCAGCAGAAAACCACTCCCCCTGGAAGACCGACCTCGTCTTCTCAGGGTCTTTCCAGTATTCCTTGAAGATCTGAGGTGTCCGGGAATAGAGCTCGCCGACCTCGCCATCAGGCACCGGATTGCCCGCTTCATCCAGAACCTTTATCCGGTCTGTACCGAAGATCTCTCTCCCGATGGAACCCAGTTTCTTGAACTGATCTTCAGGCCGCAACAGCGTTACCAGCCCGGCCTCGGTCGATCCATAGGCCTCCCAGAGCTCCGCATTCTTGAAGTAGTCCATGATGGCGAGCTTGAGATCCTTCCTGGCTGGTGCCGATGAGATCAACAGTTGGCGTATGGAGCTCACATCGTATTTCTTCTTCACCTCATCGGGCAGGGCCAACATCATGATGTAGTGGGTCGGTACCAAGGAGGTAAAGGTAATCTGACAATCAGAAATAGTCCGCAACAGATCCTCCGGATCAAAACTAGTCATGTTGTAAACCATCACCGGGGCACTCACGAGGGTATAAGGCAAGGAATAGAAGATGGAGTTGACGTGACACATCGGCATGACCAACATCACCTTATCGGTGGGCCTCACCCCCATGTTGATGTTGTTGAGCATATACTGCGCAACAAAGCTCTCGTGGGTCCTGACCACCCCCTTGGGCCTCCCCGTGGTACCTGTCGTATAGACAAAGGTCCACGTATCAGCCCCGTCCACCATGATATCCGGTTCCTCCGGAGAGGCGTTGGCCAGGATTTCCTCATAGTGGAGATAGCCCTTGGGGGCCTTGCCCTCACCCAAATAGATGTAGTTGTCTTTGGGGATGGGGAGCTTATCACGGATGCCGTTGATCGCTTCGACAAAGGTCTCCTCCACAATAAACGCCTTGCTCTCTGAGTGATTGACGATGTATTCAAAATCAGGAGGTGCGAGACGAAACATGATGGGGACCATAATCTGCCCGCCTTTGGCACACGATACGTAGATCTCCATCCACTCCACCCTGTTGTAGGCGAGAACGGCAAAACAATCCTGATGTCCAACCCCCATCTTCGTCAAGGCGTTGGCCAGCCGACAACCCCGCTCATTCCACTCCTTGAAGGTGAAGCTCTTGTTCTTATCCTGGCACCCGAGTTTATCCGGATAATTGATGGCGTTCATCTTCAGAATAGTACCGGCGTGCATCCATCTACTGACGGTCATGACAAACCCTCCTTTTTATTACAATAGTATCCTCCCCATTCCGCACCCGAACCACCCGAGACCATCTATGTTGTGGCCTCTTCCCAGATCTTGCCAGGGTTGAGGATATTCTTGGGATCGACGATCTTCTTGATGCCCTTCATCATCTCGATGGCCAGGGGATCCATGGCCGTCTTGAGAAACTTCTTTTTCTCAAGCCCGATGCCGTGTTCCCCGGAGACCACGCCGCCCAACTCCACGGCGTAGGCAATAATCTCTTCCATGGTCTTTTCGGCCTTCTCAAAGCGCTTCTTGTCCTTCATGTCGGTCAGAATGGCGGGGTGGAGGTTCCCATCACCGGCATGTCCAATGAGGTTGTACTCGATACCACGAGATTGGCAAAGCTCTTTTACCTTCCTGATAAATTCGGGGATCTTCGTCCGTGGCACCGTCACATCCTCAGCCATGACCGTCGGAGCGGCACTGAAGACAGCAGCGAACCCCGCCCGTCGGGCCGCCCAATACCGATCGGCCTCGGCCTGATCCATGGCTATCCGGACTTCAGTGGCGCCGTATTTCCTGCAGACCTCTTCCACCCTTTTAGCTTCCATCTCCACCGCCTCGGGGACCCCGTCCACCTCAAAGATGAGCACGGCATCGGCATCCTCGGGAAGCCCCATGGGGGCGAGCCGCTCAATGCTGTTGATCACCCAGTTGTCCAGGAGCTCTATCTTGCCCGGAACCACCCCGCTTGAGAGCACGCGGTAGACATTCTCACCCGCAACCGCGACGTCATCATACACCGCTAGCAATGTCTTCCTCGCCGAGGGCATCGGCTTGAGCATCAGGTACGCCTTGGTGATGACGCCGAGGGTGCCCTCTGAACCGGTAAAGAGCATGGTGAGATCGTATCCCTGCACGTTTTTCATGGTCAACCCACCTACATTCATGATCTCACCGGAGGGAAGAACTACCTCGAGACCAAGCACATACTGTTTGGTCACCCCATATTTGACGCAGGCAGGACCACCGGCGTTCTCCCCGATCACCCCTCCTAAGGTCGCCCCCAAGAAGCTCTGGGGATCGGGTGGGAAAAAGAGTCCCTCTTTCGCTACGGTCGCATTGAGATCCATCAAGACCACCCCCGGCTCCACCGTCACAGTAAGGTTCTCCTTATCGATCTTGAGGATCTTGTTCATCTTGGTGGTACAGAGGACGATCCCCCCCTTTATCGGCACGGACCCCCCACTGACATTGGTCCCTCCACCACGTGGCGTCACGGGAATCCCCTCCTTGTTTGCGAGCTTCAATATATCCGATACCTCTTTGGTCGAGGTGGGAAAGACCACAACGTCCGGCTCATGGACCCAGGAAGTCGTCCCATCGTAGGAATAGGAGGCGAGGTCCTCCTTATCGGTAAGGACATCTTCCTTACCAACGATCTTCTTCAGCGCATCGATGATCCCCTTCTCTATCATTCCGCTCTCCTTCCTCTCGGGACTTTTTTGACCACCGGCCCTTATACCACCAAATACCCCATTTGTCAATATTAACGAGGCGCTGATTGAAAATATGAGAAATTTTTCCCTTGTAGGAGGGAGCAGAGGATGATTATATAATTTGAACTACATACATACAAAGTTTGACAAGCTATTAGTAAAACCTGATAATAGAGAGAGCCCAAGGAGGGGACGATCGATCATGGAAGAGTCTGAAGTAATCATCATCGGTGGCGGTCCAGCAGGGTTGACCGCAGGTCTCTACGCCTCCAGGGCCCACCTGCGAGCCACCCTCCTAGAGGCCATGATCCCCAGCGGTCAGGCCTACATGGCGGAGACCATTGAGAACTACCCTGGCTTCCCCGATGGCATTGCAGGGAAGGACCTGATCGAAAGGTTCGCCCGGCAGGCCCAAAAGTTCGGCCTAGAGATCCTCCAGTTCACCAAGGCGGACACGGTAGAAGTAGCAGGGGAAAAGAAGATAGCTAGTGCCGGGGAAAAGCGGTTCTCCGCCCCGGCCCTCATCATCGCCACAGGGGCCCAATGGGATAAACTGGGGGTGCCAGGCGAGGATACATTTGTCGGTAAGGGGGTCTCCTACTGTGCTACCTGTGACGGTGCCTTTTTCAAGGATCAGGATGTGGCCGTGGTGGGCGGGGGGGACACCGCGGTGGAGGATGCCCTCTACCTCAGTAGGCTCGCCCGCACGGTATACGTGATCCACCGCAGGGACCAGCTCAGGGCCCAAAAGATAATTCAAAAGAGGGCCTTGGCAGAACCAAAGATCGAGTTCCTCTGGGATAGTGTAGTGAGGGAGATCAGGGGAGAAGGGGTGGTCAAGACCGTAGTTTTAGAGAACGTCAAGGACTCTCGCCAAAAGGAACTGGCTGTGGGAGGGGTCTTCGTCGCCATCGGCCAGAGGCCGAATACGGACTTTATCCGCGGGGTGGTCGAATTGGGAGATAGGGGGTACATTATCACCGACCACAACTGCGCTACCTCAGTAGCCGGCATATTCGCCG
Source organism: uncultured Thermodesulfobacteriota bacterium (assembly GCA_964419065.1). Lineage (GTDB taxonomy): Bacteria > Desulfobacterota > B13-G15 > B13-G15 > RBG-16-54-18 > CAYQOD01. Next base: position 5,429 of record CAYQOD010000060.1, read on the forward strand.
CCGGAGATGTAAGGAGTAAAAGCCTAAGACAAATCAGTACCGCAGTCGGCGACGGCGCCCTTGCTGCCGCCGCTGCCGAAAAATATCTTGAGAAGGCCGGTAAATGACCCAAAGATACCATTGGGATCGTCACCATAGACGTGAGGAGTCCTCATGACCAAGAGAGAGGATGAGCTGATAAAGGAGGGGTGGGAAAAGCGGTTCGTCGCCGATGAGCCCCGGTTGAGCGAAATGGCCCAGATGTACGAGGAGACAGGGTTCGAGGTACACTTGGAGCCTGTCTCCGCGGTGGAAAAGCTGGATGAGGGGAATGAAGATTGCCAGCAGTGTCGGATCTGCTTTGAAGGTGCTGATAACCAATATAAGGTGATCTTCACCCGCCCCAAGAGTGGTGACGAGTAGCCGGTGGAATGAAGATCATCGAAGACCTGCTCGATCATCTCTCCCCACACGATGCGCCACTGAGAGATGTCATCATCGGGGCACATTGGACGGCCGTCTTGACAAAGGGGTGCGGCCTCGCATCCACCATGCCAGATCCCCATCCCCATAGAGGCCCGAGTGTGCGGGAGGCCGGGAGCCTCACCGAAAAAACCGTTTCTGAACTCTTGAATCTAGCCCGCTCGGAGAACCTCATGGAGGCATCGGTCGGGATGGCGACCGTGAACTCGCTCATTGATATCGAGGAAGGCCAGTGGTCAGAGATCAACGCCTTCGAAATCCTCGCCGCCCAAGGGGAGGGGAAGGACACGGCCATTGTCGGTCACTTTCCGTTTGTGCCCCAACTGAAGGAGATCGCCAGAAACCTCTGGATCATCGAGAAGCGGCCGCACCCGGGTGACCTCGAGGCGGAGAAGGCATCGGATATCCTTCCTCGCTGTCAGGTCGTCGGGATCACGGGCACCACCCTAATCAATCACACCCTGGAACCCCTCCTCGAACTGTGTCAAGGTGCCTTCGTCATGCTCCTCGGCCCCACCACACCCTTCACTCCTCTTCTGTTCGACTATGGGATTGATGCGATCTCCGGGTCCAAGGTGGTGGATGAGGCACAGGTGGTGCGGTACGTGAGTCAGGGTGCCACCTTTCAACAACTTCACCGCGCCGGGGTACGTCTCCTCACCATGACCAAATGAGCCGTGAACGAGGCTATATGACCTGGAGTTCAACCCGAAAAAATCAATTCATCACACCCCCGGGCTATCGCCTCCTGCAGGAGGGGAGGAGGGAGATCCTGGTGCGGGATGGGTATGAAGATCGCCTCCACCACCAGGGGCTCCTCGACCCTGCCGGGCTCTGGGAACAGAGCCCCCACCATGCCCGTATCATGGGGAGGGGGGAGATCCTCATTGTCAGGGGGAAAGAAGATGTTGCCGTCAGGAAGTATCGGCACGGGGGATTGCTTCGCCGCCTCACGGGCGACCTCTTCTTCTTCGGCTCCCGCCCCTTTCAGGAGGTAACGATCACCGAGAGGATGAGATCGTCTGGGGTCCCAACTCTGGAGGTCCTCGCGGCCGTCGTGGAGAGGGAATGGGGTGGGTGGTATCGGGGGTATCTCATCACCAGGTTTCTCCCCGCGGCGACGGATCTGATCAGCTACCTCGAGAGACAATCAGAGGGCGAAAGGAGGCGGGCGGTCATCGAAAAGGCCGCAGAGGCGGTGAGGAAGATGCACCAGGGGGGGATTTACCATGCCGACCTTCATCTCAAGAATTTTTTAGTGGAGGAGGGACAAGGAATAAAGATATATCTCATAGACTTCGACAGATCCAAGGTCTACGCTCACCTGAACCCCTCACTGAGGATGAAAAACGTAAAGAGGTTAGACAGGTCAGCGGAGAAGTTCAGAGACAGGGGTCTCCCCATAGGAGAGAAGGACAAGAAGACATTCTGCCGTGCCTATGCCGCTGGTGATAATGAAATCCGTCCTTTTATACGCTCTTATCTGGAAGGATATCGCTGGTATCGGCTCCTCTATCGTTGGGGGTGGTGGATTGCCAAGATCCTCTATCCGCGTCAAGGCCCTTTGAGGAAATCTGCCACCTGAGCCGCCGCTTGATCTTCGAACCCCCACCAGAAATGGTCCGCACCAGGGATGATGTGAGCCGCTTTGGGTTGTAGAAGGGAATCAAAGAATTTCTCAAATGGTCCCACGGGACAGACAAAATCTTGATCGCCAGCTACGAGAAGCTTCGGCCTTGTATCATCTTTGAGATAGGAGAAGTCATACATTTCAATCGGCGGTGAGATACATACCACGGCCTTTACACGCTTATCCGCAATGACGGCCTTCGCCCCCACAGCGGCCCCGAAGGAATACCCACGAGTGAAAGAGGGGCACCACCCCTCTCGGCGATGAAATCCACGGCGCCCCGTACATCCTCCACCTCCTCGATGCCCGCACCATAGCCCCCCTCACTTTTCCCGACCCCTCGAAAATTGAAGCGCAGGGTGGAAATCCCCCTCTCGACCAGCACTCGCTGCACGGCCGCTACCACGTTGTTGTGCATCTGGTCGCCGTACAGGGAGTGGGGATGACAGATGATACCCCATCCACTCCCTTCCTCCCCTTCGGAGACGAGCCCCTTCAACTTCAGGCCGTCACGAGAGGGGAACGAGACCCCTTGCTCCCTCACCGCTTTTTCTCTTTGTAGGGGAGGGCCTCATCGATGAGCATCACCGGTATGTCGTCCTTGATGGGATAGATGAGCTTGCAGGCCTTGCAGACAAGGCCATCCTTTTTTTTCGTCAGCTCGATATCCCCCTTGCACTTGGGACAGGCCAAGATATCCAACAACTCCTTATCGATCGCCATTCCATCCCTCCTTTGTCTACCCTCCTGATATAGTATCCAATAAGCCGCCTCCATGAGGTCCTGAGCGACAAAATCAGGCAGGCTCCCCGACCAACCCTCCAGTTGCCCCTCACCATACCCCGTCAAAACCAATACGCCTCTTCCCCCCACCCGGTGGATCACTTCTATATCTTCCGCTCTATCCCCTACCATATAGGAGGAGGAGAGGTCAATCCTCAACTCCTCAGCGGCCCTCCTCAGCAGGCCAGGCTCGGGTTTGCGGCAGAGGCACCCGTCATCGGGATGGTGAGGGCAGTAGTATATCTCGTCTACGGTGGCTGTCTCCTGGGCTAAAAGGAGCCCCAGCCTTCGGTTAGTCTCCTCCACACTGGATAGGGGAAAATAACCCCGCGCCACCCCCGACTGATTGCTCACCACTACTGTCCGCAGACCGAGGTGATTGACCAGACGGATGGCCCTGGCGGCCCCGGGGATGAGCTCTACAGCCTCAGGATCGCTTAGATAGCCCACTTCCTGATTGATGGTGCCATCCCGATCGAGAAAGACACCTCGTTTCAGTTTCATCCCCCCTTCCCCGCTTTACTATGGGCCAGCCCCTCGGCCAAAGACGCCACGTAATCCCTCCCCTTTTTCCCATTTTCCAAGGGTATAAGCCACTCTGAGGGAATAGAGGAAAATCCGTAGTATGCACCTGCTATGGCCCCGGCCATGGCCCCGATGGTGTCGGTGTCTCCGCCGCAGTTAACCGCCATCACCACCGTTTCCTCGAACGTATCGTTCATAATGAATGAGGCGATGGCCGGCGGCACGGCCCCAACGGCGCTCACATCACAGGGAAAACGTGTGGCGATCCGCTCGATCTTTTCCTTCAGGTCGCCACCTCTCTCCATCTCTCCGATCCGCTCGATCTCCGCTGCTATCTGGCGGTCCAACCCCTGCACAGCCTGGACGATTTCCTCCAGAAAGGCACCCTGGTCTATCCCCTCATCTCTCATCCCTTTCGCGGTGGCCATCCCCACCGCCAAGGCCTGCGCTATGGCTCCAGCCAGCCCTTGGGGATGTCGGTGGGTGACCTGGGTAC
>CAYQOD010000061.1:0-9281 GCA_964419065.1 uncultured Thermodesulfobacteriota bacterium
CTGTGCCAAACCAGTGAAGCAGTTGTAAGGTGTCCCTCAGGCTGTCAGCGAGTTCCTCGGGATGAGCAATATAGAATTTGGCTCCTTCGTTTTCTTGAATAGCAGGTGTCATCTTCAGCGAGGTTCCCCCCTTCTTAGGACTCAGAGGGCCGTAGCCCAGGTAAAGGTGTGCGCCAATGCTAGGTCTGTTTACTTCGGGATGACTGACTTGTGGGTCTGTTGGTAGCCAGGTTTTCATTCTGCCTGGCCTCCACTCATCCAGGCGAAGAAGAACTTGACTTTTCATTGCCCAGGTCTTTTTGGAATCCATCTTAAGCCATGCGTGCCCAAAAACTTTACCTTCTTCCTCACGTACCCTTTTGTAGTCATAGCCTAGAAATGCCGCTTCTCGGACCCGCCACCATTGTCTCAACAAGGCTTTGAACGGCGGCGTGCGCCACTGCGCCTGTTGCTCGGCGTTGCCGAGGAAGGCGGGCGTAACGAAGCTCACTTGGTATTCAATCTTTTTCATTGCGTTGCTCCTTGAGGACGTTTGCCGCTCGTCTATCACTTTTTCACTGGTGCGGTAAGCTCGCAGCGTCGTCTACCCTAAATCCATATAGTTCCCGGCACCAGCCAAACGGCTAGATCATCTTTCTACTCCATCTTGCGCCATACTTCCTTTACATCAATAGCTATTATGTTTTCGCGCTTCATTCCTCTTATTTTGTCCGTTGGCGCCAAAACCATTAATTTCGTATCTCCCCAAGCTGAAGCTCATGCCCTTGCCCACATGGATTGAACCAGCTCAACCACCTTAATATCTTTTCGCTTCGGAGCACGTTGATAACCACCCACTGCATCTCGAATATCATCTAACCAATCGTACGGGAAAAGACACTGAAATTTATCCACGAAGTCAGCATTGAGGTCGAAGTGTTTGCCCTTCTGCGCTGCATGAATTTCCCTATATCATGCAACAGTGCTCCCAAGATCAGGGCTTCTCTTTCGGCCATCAGTGAAATCTCCTATATTCGTGGTGCACACAATGCGACGTTATAGATTGATATAGTATCTTTGAAAGAACCATACCCCACATTCGCTCCCTGTTCAACCATTGCAACGTTGCCATTGCTAATTGCCTGCCTGGCGGATTTTCAACTCATCTTTCTATTGACATATGCCTTATAGTTACATATAATACTATCATGCATAGGAGGTGCTTTTAGTGCGTGCCACATTGAACATACCGGATGAGCTCATCGAAGAACTCATGAAATCAAGCGGAACAAAAACCAAGACCAGGGCCATCTGCCTTGCCATTGAAGAATATAATCGTCGCAAGAAGGTAGAAAAGCTCATTTCTCTTCAGGGGAAGATTGATATCGACAACACCTGGCAAGAGATGGAAGAACTTGAATTGGAAGAAGTCGAAAATGACCAAAAGAATCCTGGCTGATACCTGTATCTGGATTGAATATTTTCGCACAACATCCCCGATATCCGATGAGTTAAGGAAGTTGATTCGAGAAGATAGTATCGTTACCACGGGATTAGTTATCCTGGAGCTCTTCCAGGGGATAAAGACCCCTGAATCAAAAGAATTAATAAAGGATACCATCTTAGCCCTTCCCTTTCTGGAAGCAACGCGTGATTCCTGGATTATAGCCGGCGAAATAGGATATACCCTTCGGCGAAAGGGTATCACCCTTCCTGCAACCGATCTTCTTCTGGCAGCTGTGGCAAAAATCAATGATTGTTCCATTTTTACCACCGACGCCCACTTTAAGGTAATTCCCGATATCGACCTGTATCCCCTGCCTTGACCCCTCAACTCTGCCAACATTAGAATGTTATCCGAATCCTGTCTTTATCTATCTTTATCCCATATCTGGTATCAGGCCGTGTGCCCACGGAGTCTATGGCGAGCTCACCGTGGGCATAGAGCCCGAATCCGCGCTCGAGATCCCTTTTGATCTTTGTCTTGTATGAATTGAAGTTCTCTGGGGTTAAGCCGAGTATTCCAGAGTCACTCATCTCAGAAATTTCTCTTTTAACAACAATCTTCCGGTAAAGCTCCGCGATTTCATTTGATCGTTTACAAATCTCCTGGATTTCAAGAAAACAGTCAGTACAATTACGGCATGAGGCAACATCCTTTTCGCAATTCTTCTTCTGCATGGCAAAAAAGGCGTACAGGGCCAGGCGTGCCGGCATCATATCGATCTCGATGTCTTTATAGATGAGCTTTGTGTTTGCGAGATCGACTATGAGTCGATATGGTTCTTCTTTGACCAGGGAGAGCATGAGGGTTGCAGGATCTTTTGGTTCTTTGAGCAACTCGTCTGAGAGCTGTTCCCTGATGGAAATAAAGGGGATAGGTACCAGCGTAACCTTTGCATATTTTGTCTCTTTAACATATGGCTGACCACTTTTGTCTCGGAGTTCTATAGGAATAGAGTTTTGGGGAGGGAAGTAAAAATCTCTATTGCTTTCAAACTCAGGTGAAACTAAAACATGATATACCCTGTCCTGCGCCCTTCCATATAACTGGGCTGCGAGCATAAGGCAGGCGCTCATGGTCTTGCGGCCACCAGCGACAGAAAAGAAAACCGCAGTATGTGGATCCTTGGTGAAACGCAATGCCAGTTCCAGACAGTTTTTAAGTAGCTGTTCGTTCTCATCCTCATCAGCAATATCATCGATCTCTATGCCGTTATTATCCTTAATTGTGTGAATGTTATCAAAGCCAAATTCTATCGAAGCAGGATCGATTCCGTACTCCCTTAAATATTGATAGTACTTTCCATCACGGGGTGAAAGGAGGTTCGCATTGATCATCTCTTTCCCTTTTTGAGTAGTAATAACATGAATGGCATGTACAGTACGCTGCTGCTGGTGCAGTGCAAAGAGGGTTTCAGTAATCACCTGGGGGCTTAGTCCGACCACTGCCAGGAGGACATTTTTCATTCTTTCATCCCAGTAACTTCTATCCTGCCAAGCCCAAAAGAGGTTTGCTTGCCTACGTGCGCTTTCTCACAGAATCTAATCAGAGGCATAAATTCGGTGAGATCACCTGAATACGCAACCTGCCCGATCATGCCACCCATGAGCATGACCTGATCCTGTCTGTTTGAATACCGTCTCCAGTCAAACCACCGAAGAGACGATCTCTTGATCTCAACACCTTTCGCCCTTTCGACTAACCCTCGGTAGTCGAGTCCGGGTTCTCCGTTTCCATGATAACTGAGCAACGACGAGACCCTCCTGAGCATTGCCCTTATCATGACATGAAAGGGGAGCTCGGCATGTAATTTGTTCTCATATTTCAATCGCAGGGGGGTCTTGAGGATTAGTTCTAACGAATGAACGGGGTCGCTATTTTCGGATTTCTCGATGACAAGTTCTTTGGTGAAGGTACCTTGCCTAATTTTTCGGTCGTTCTCTTCATAGATAATTATACCGGTTTCGTCACTCACACTCTTCAGGACGAACCCAGCTCTCTTACCTTCATTGCGCTTCCCAATACCGGACTTTCCTATTTGCTCAAATGCGTAGATAAAATAGGGCAGATAGTCATTGGTATTGCCGAAAAGGATGAGGGAGAATGCAAAGACTTCCCCCTTCTTATAGCGAGACTTCGTATCCTCAGGCGGTTCTATGACGTACGGGTGGGGTGGCGCAGCAATACGCTTCCTTGTCTCAGCAGGAGTTTGGATTGGAGGTGTTTCAAAGACAAGGGAATAGATACACTTTTCCCGCAAGATACATTCCGTGCACCCCTGTCTCTTCAGGGCGCAAACAACCCCTTTGAGGGCATGACCGAAAACCCCGCGGAAGGAAGACCCTTTGTGCTCAGGGGGAGTTACAAGAAAAGGGGGTTGGAGATATTTGAACCCCTCTTCTGGTTGGAGGGGATCAGGAGGTGATGTAAGAGATGGCCTTAGAGGGAGATCTGAGGGATTTTAATATCCTTGAGGTAATTCAGCTTTTGGGCCAACAGGACAAGACAGGTGTTCTGAAGATATGGGGGTGGGGCGAGAGGGGAGAGGAGGTCGAGATATTCTATTTCGACGGAAGGATAACCCATGCTACCTCGAACCAGAGTACCCCGGGTGATCTCTTGGGGGAGCGGTTGGTAAAGACGGGAACCATCTCCCGGAAGGACCTGAATACTGTCCTTCAGAGCCAGGAGAAATCAGGCGGCTATCTCGGGGAGATCTTTGTGAAGAAGAGGCTGGCTGACGAGCAGACCATCCTCAATGCCCTCTATACGCAAATCCACGAGCTTATCTACGAGATATTTCGCTGGGAGGAAGGGAAATTTAAATTTGAGGCCCTCTCCCGGTCACAATTGCCCACGGTCTCTGTACAGTTAAACACCGAAGAGGTGATGTTGAACATCCTCAAGATGGTTGATGAGTGGCCGGAGATAGAGAGACGGGTCCCTCCTCCCACGATGGTTCTCCAACAGACCGGAGCTCTTGGAGAATATGGGATCAGTCTTTCCGAAGATCACGACGCGGTCTACAAAGTAGTGGATGGTACCAGGAGCGTCCAAGAAATCGTTGAAGCAAGTCCTTTGGGGAAGTTCACTACCTTGGAGATCCTGGCGGAACTCTTAGAGGGCGGCGATATCAAGGCGGTGGGTGTAAAGCGGCCTCACATCCCTACCAAGAGGAGACCGGGATTAGAGGTGCTGAGACAGAAACCCGCGTATGTGACCTATGGAGTGGGGGTGATGCTCACCCTCCTCCTTCTCTTCATCTCCTTTTTCCCGTTCAACTTCGACTTTTTATGGAAGGACCTCCAGGGAGATGTGAATCTTCCCCACGGGTATATCGAGAGGGTGAGACAGGAGAGGCTGGAGTGGGGTAGGAAGATCTTTTCCCTGGAGCGGGGGAGATATCCTGAAGGCCTCCAGGAACTGATAGCAACTGGGATACTGACCGAGGAGGATGTACAGGGGAAGGATGGGCAAAGAACAGGGGTGCATCGGGATTGATGAATTCCCTATTATCGTCGTAATCGAGCCATAAATTCGGTGACGAATGTATTCCCTTCCTTGCGAGAGGTCTTTGAGGGATGAACCTTCACCAATCACGCTGTCACCTTCTTTGTCGGTCATATCCATGGAATGATAGAGTCTTCTCAATCCTTTCGTAGTAGGTGCGCGACATGGGGGAGTTTATCCACCTTCATCTCCATAGCCAATACAGCCTCTTGGATGGGGCTATCCGTTTTGAAGACCTCTTCCCCCTGGCCCGCACGTATGGGATGAAGGCCTTGGCCTTGACCGACCACGGGAATATGTTCGGGGTTATCGAATTCTATCAAGGGGCCATCCACCATGGGATCAAGCCGATCATCGGGTGTGAGATGTATGTAGCCCCAGAGTCGCGTTTCAAGAAGGACCTGGGAAAGCTGAAAGATGCCTCCTATCATCTGGTACTCTTGGTGGCCAACCGAGAGGGCTACATCAACCTCATCCGTCTGGTGAGCCTCGCCCATCTGGAAGGGTTCTATTATAAACCACGGGTGGATAGGGAGCTTCTAGAGCGGTTCAATAAGGGTTTAATCGCCCTCAGCAGCTGCCTGAAGGGTGAGATTCCTTCCCTCTTGAGCGCAGAAAAGGGGGAGGAGGCCAAGAAGACCGCCGAGTGGTACAAGGAGGTCTTCGATGAAGAGAGGTTTTATTTGGAGGTCCAGGATACGGGCCTTGAGGAACAGAAGAGGGTCAACCGTGGACTCTGGGAATTGGGACGAAAACTGGGGATACCTTTGGTAGCCACCAATGATTGCCACTACCTGAGGCGGGAAGATGCCGCAGCACACGATGTACTGCTCTGCATCCAAACCGGAAAGACCCTCAAGGACCCCAAGAGAATGAGGTTTTCCACCGAGCAGTTCTACCTGCGCCCCGCTGAGGAGATGGACCAATTGTTTGGCCACTATCCAGAGGCACTGAAGAACACGGTAGAGATAGCTGAACGGTGCAACCTGGAGTTGCGGTTCGGTGAGTACCACCTCCCCCGCTTTAAGCCAGCCACCGGGGAGTCGTTAGACAACTATCTGGAGAAGACGGCCCGGGAGGGGTTGGAGAACCGTCTTACCGCTACCGCCCTGGCGCAGAAGGAGCGGGAGCAATACATGAAGAGGCTCCACGATGAGCTTTCCATCATCAAGTCTATGGGGTTCTCCGACTACTTCCTTATCGTGGCCGACTTCGTCAACTATGCCAGAACAAAGGGTATCCCTGTAGGACCTGGACGTGGATCTGCGGCGGGGAGTTTGGTAGCCTACTCCTTAGGGATAACGGGTATTGATCCCCAAAAATATGATCTCATCTTCGAGCGATTCCTCAATCCCGAGCGTATCAGCCTCCCTGACATCGATGTGGACTTCTGCATCGAAGGAAGGGATGAGGTGATCAGGTATGTGACGGAGAAGTACGGGAAGGAAAATGTAGCCCAGATCATCACCTTCGGCAAGATGCAGGCCAAGGCAGTGGTGAGGGATGTCGGGAGGACATTGGATCTCCCCTATAAGGAGGTAGACGCCATCGCTAAACTTATCCCCAACACCCTCAACATTACCTTGGACCAGGCCTTGGAGCAGGAGCCGAGATTAAAGGATTTGGCCGTCCGTGATGAGAAGGTTTCCAAGCTGCTCTCCCTCGCCCGCTCATTAGAGGGAATGGTCCGCCATGCCTCCACTCACGCTGCAGGTGTCGTCGTCTCCCAACGCCCTCTGACGGAATACATCCCCCTCTATAGGGGCGGCAATGGAGAAGTAGTCACCCAATATGCCATGAAGGATGTGGAGCGGGTCGGTCTGGTGAAGTTCGACTTTTTGGGCCTCAAGACCTTGACTGTACTCAGCAAGGCGGCGGAACTGATTGAGAAGACGAGGGAAGAGGAGATCGAGATCACCTGTATCCCTCTGGACGACCGAGAGACCTATAGGCTCCTCGGTTCCGGTGATACCACGGGGATATTTCAGTTGGAGAGCTCGGGGATGAGGGATCTGCTGGTGAAGTTACGTCCAGAGACCTTTAAAGACCTCATCGCCCTCGTGGCCCTCTATCGGCCAGGACCCCTCGGCAGCGGCATGGTGGATGAGTTTATCAAGAGGAGGCATAAGAAGACGACGGTACGGTATGAAGTACCAGCGTTACGGCAGATCCTAGAGGACACCTATGGCGTCATCGTCTATCAAGAGCAGGTGATGCGAATTGCCAGCACCCTGGCCAATTTTACTCTGGGAGATGCCGATATCCTCCGCAGGGCCATGAGCAAGAAAGACCCGGGGGAGATGGAGAGACTGAAGGAGAAGTTTATACAGGGGACCCGACGCAATGGAATGGGGGAAGATAAGGCTGAGCGGATCTTCGAGATGATGGCCAAGTTCGCTGAATACGGTTTCAATAAGTCTCACAGTGCCGCCTATGCACTGATCGCTTATCAGACGGCCTATTTAAAGGCGCACTATCCCATTGAGTTCATGGCAGCACTGCTCACCTGTGACATGGACAACACCGATAAGGTCATGAGGTATATAGCGGAGTGCCGTGAAAAAGGGATAGAGGTTCTTCCCCCTGACATAAATGAGAGCGATTGGGGCTTTACGGTTTCTGGGGAAAGGATCAGATATGGTCTGGGGGCGGTCAAAAATGTGGGTCTCGGTGCCGTCGAAGAGGTGTTGTACCTCCGGAGAGAAAAAGAGGGGTTCTCTTCCCTCTTCGATTTTTGTGAATCGGTGGACCTCCGCAAGGTGAACCGAAGGGTGGTGGAGAGCCTCATTAAGGCAGGGGCCTTCGATTCCATCGGGGCCCGCAGATCACAGCTCATGCTGGTCTTGGAGGAGGCCCTGGAGCGGGGGCAGGCGAGACAAAAGGAGAGACGGCGAGGGCAGCCAGCCCTCTTCGATAAACTGGAACCCGATAGTGGACGAACGCAGCTCTCCGATCTGGAGGAGTGGTCTGAAAATCAACGCTTGAGCTTTGAGAAAGAGGTGCTCGGCTTTTATCTGACCAGTCATCCTCTCATACGATATGAAGAGGACATCCGTAAACTCAGCATCGGAGATACGGAGACCCTGACCGAGATGGAGAATGGGGTTCAGGTCAGTATAGGTGGTTTGATAGCAGAGGTAAAGGAGATCAATACCAAGAAGGGTGAGCGAATGGCCTTTCTCTCTCTCGAGGACATGAAGGGGAGAGTGGAGGTGATCGTCTTTCCCGATCTCTTTCGCAGTGCACGCCCTTGCATACAAGTGGATCTGCCCGTCTTGGTTCGGGGGGTTTTAGATAAAGGAGAGGAGCGGATCAAGGTAAAGGCCTCTGCCCTGGTGCCTTTGGACGAGGTCAAAAAAGAGAAGGTATCGAAGGTCCACTTCAGGCTGTACACCCCAGGGATCTCCAAGGAACAGTTGCTAAAACTGAGGGAGATCTTGGAGCAGAACAAAGGTGATTGTGAGGCATTACTTCACCTCATCACCCCCCGCCGGTCAGAGGTAACCATAGCTCTCCCCCCTGTGCTGATGGTTGATCCTTCCGAACAGATGAGGAGATCGGTGGAGGGGATGTTTGGGGCGAAAACGGTGGAGATGGAGTAGGGGATACGAGATATGGTTCAACACTATCTAGATTTTGAGAAGCCGCTGATGGAGTTGGAACGGGAATATGATGAACTTCAGCGTTTTGCCCCCCGTGATAATCCCAAGGTCTTTGCCAGGATAGAGAGACTTCAGAGGCGGATGGCCAAGGTACGGGAGGAAATCTATTCCCAGCTTACCCCGTGGCAAAGGACACAGCTGTCCCGCCACATCGACCGGCCCCACACCCTCGACTACATTAATCTCGCCTTTGAGGACTTCATAGAGCTCCACGGCGACAGGGGATTTATGGATGACCCGGCCATCGTTGGTGGTCTTGCCCGACTGGAGGGGGAGACAGTGGTGGTGGTGGGGCATCAGAAGGGGAGTGATGTGAAGGAGATGGGCTATCGGAACTTTGGAATGCCCCATCCAGAGGGGTATCGAAAGGCGCTCAGGATAATGGAGTTAGGGGCACGTTTCAGAAAACCCATCGTCACGATGATCGACACCCCAGGGGCCTATCCCGGGATAGGGGCGGAGGAACGGGGACAGGCCGAGGCCATCGCCCGCAACCTCAGGGAGATGTCCACCTTTCCCGTGCCCATCGTCGTGGTAATCATCGGCGAGGGTGGCAGTGGTGGCGCCTTGGCCATCGGGGTGGGGGATAGGATTCTGATGATGGAAAACGCCATCTATTCCGTCAT
>CAYQOD010000062.1:0-9236 GCA_964419065.1 uncultured Thermodesulfobacteriota bacterium
GCAAGGGTGAACTCAAGGAGATTATGCTCCTCATCGGTGGTGATCTCCCCCACGTGCATCCCCTCCGTCTGCAGGGCCTTGTGAACGGACATGAGCTGCCCCTTGTCCTCAAAGTCGTTCGATTGAGAGAGTCCCTGGTGCAATAGGACCTTTATCGCCTCCCGAGGATAGCCTCGCCGTTCGAGCCTCCTCTGATAGTAGTCATAGCGGGAGAGCTTGTTCAGGAGGTCCAGGAGCCGCTTTCCCCCCAACCGGGACTGAGATCCCTTCAGCTCCAACTCAACCCTCCCCATAGCCCTTTCCAACAGAAAGCGGTCCATCTCCTCCTCGTCCTTCAGGTACATATCCTCGTTTTTCCCGATCTGTACCCGATAGAGGGGAGGTTGGGCGATGTAGAGATATCCCCTCTCGATCACCTCCACCATGTGCCGGTAGAAGAAGGTCAAAAGGAGGGTGCGGATGTGTGAGCCGTCTATATCGGCGTCGGTCATAATGATGATCCTGTGATATCTGATCTTCGAGAGCTCCACCTCTTCCTTGTTGATTCCAACGCCGAGGGCGGTGATGATGGTCTTTATCTCCTCATTGGACAGCATCTTATCAAATCGGGCCTTCTCCACATTGAGGATCTTTCCCTTTAAGGGGAGGATGGCCTGGTACTTCCGGTCTCTCCCCTGCTTGGCTGATCCACCTGCTGAGTCCCCCTCAACGACGTAGAGTTCACTGTGAGCCGGGTCACGCTCCTGGCAATCCGCCAGCTTGCCAGGGAGAAGGGTTGAATCCATCCCCCCCTTCTTTCGAGCGAGTTCCCTCGCCTTGCGGGCCGCCACCCGGGCCCGTGCCGCATCGATCACTTTCGCCATGATCTTACGGGCCACCGGGGGGTGTTCCTCAAAATAACTCCCCAGTTTATCATTGGTCAGGGTCTCCACAAATCCCTTTACCTCGCTGTTTCCCAGCTTTGTCTTGGTCTGTCCTTCAAACTGCGGATCAGGGAGTCTCACGCTGATCACCCCAACCAGACCCTCTCGTACATCCTCGCCGCTCAATCCCTCCTTGAGGTCCTTGAGAAAATTATTGTTTGCAGCATACGTGTTTATCGTCCTGGTCAATGCCGATTTGAGGCCCACCAGGTGAGCTCCCCCCTCATGGGTATTTATGCTGTTAGCAAAGGTAAATATGGTCTCTTTATAACTGTCGTTATACTGCAAAGATACTTCGATATGAGAGTCACCTTTCTGGCCCTCAAGGTAGATGGGTTTGGGGTGGATGCAATTTTTATTGCGGTTGAGATACTCAACAAAGGAGATGATACCCCCCTTATAGAAAAATTGATTGCCCTTATCACTCCTCTCATCCTCAATAGTTATGGTAATCCCCTTATTGAGAAAGGAGAGTTCGCGCAAGCGCTGAGAGAGGAGTTCATAGCTGAACTCCTGGTCTCCAAAGATCTCGATGTCGGGCTTAAATTTTACGGTGGTCCCTGTCTTTCTGGTCTTGCCCACTATCTGTAAGGGGGTCTTCTTCTGCCCCCTCTCATATCTTTGAGTATAGACCTTGCCGTCTCGCTTTATCTCTAACTCCAGATACTCAGAGAGGGCGTTTACTACAGAGAGGCCCACCCCATGAAGCCCTCCGGAGACCTTATAGCTCTTCTTGTCGAACTTTCCTCCAGAGTGCAGCTTTGTCAGGACCACTTCCACGGCTGGTTTCTTTTCCTGTCGATGGATATCGACGGGTATACCTCTCCCATTGTCCCGTACCGTGACGCTGTTATCTAGGTGGATCACCACCTCTATCTTCGTACAATAACCAGCAAGGGCCTCATCAATGCTGTTGTCCACCAACTCTTCAGTTAGGTGATGCAGTCCCTCTATCCCCGTGTTACCGATGTACATAGAGGGTCTCTTCCTGACAGCGATCAAGCCATCCAAGACCTTAATTTGCCTCGCATCATAACGTTCTTCAAAGGGCTCTGTCATTCATTTCTCCCGCGTCTCTTTCTCTCATCTTGTTTGGAATGTGATCTATGAGATGAATCAAGGGTAAGGCTCTCTTATTCGGGAGGGGCCATTCTAGATTTAAAGACGCATAGGCATTACGACATATAAATATTCCTCTCCGTCCATGGGTTTTATTATCCCGGAACTTAATTCTTCTTTTAACTCCATCCTCACCTTCTCCGTGTCCATTATGGTCAGTACATCCAACAGATATCTGGCATTGAAACTTACTTCAAGGGGGTCCCCATCATAGTCGACCTTGATTTCCTCTTGGACATTTCCCACTTCAGGACCTCCTGTCCTGATCTCCATAGAGCCGCTCTGTATGGAGAATTTAACCCCTTCTCCCTTCTCGCTGGCGATCACATGCGCACGGCGTAGAGAACCGATAAAATCCTTTCTGTCAAGAACTATATGCCTATTATTTGCAGTAGGAATAACCTGTTGATAGTCTGGGTATTCTCCTTCAAGGAGACGAGTTACGAAAATCGTGCGCGCTGTCTTAAAAACACAATTATTGTCTTTGAGAGAGATAGCCACCTCTGTCTCTCCATTATTCAAAACCCTCCGTAATTCATTCAGACCTCGGCGGGAGATGATTATGCCTTTTTCCAAGGTTGATTCTATCTCTTTATCTATCATGGATAACCGATGTCCATCAGTGGCTACCATACGGAGAAACGCCTTCTCCCCCCGTTTTACATTCTCCATATAAATGCCATTGAGATTGAATCTGGACTCCTCTGACGAGGCAGCAAAAACAGTCTTTTCAATCATTTCTAAAAGGTCTGTGACTTCTACGGAAAAAAACGCTGAGCCTTCAGTATCGGGAAATTGAGGAAATTCATTGGGGTCCACCCCAGGGAGATTAAAGACCGTCCTACCTGCTTTTAAGGAAACCCAGAAATTTTCCTCTCTTTGTACCTCAATCTTCTCCTCGGTAAGTTCTCTCACCACATCATAGAGTTTCCGTGCGGGAACGCAGATACTCCCTCTCTCCAAGACTTCTGCCTGTGTAATCTCCATTACGCCTATTTCTAAATCGGTTGCAATTATGTTTATTGTATTCTTTTCTCCAAAAATCAATATATTAGAGAGGATAGGAATGGTACTCCTCCTTTCTGCAATTCCCTGTATCTTGCCTAAATTTGTTTGAAGAAAACTCTTTTCTATTATGAATTTCATAACAAAATTCTCCTTAATAGTAGTAATAATAGAAGATGTGAAAAAGTTGATATCTTAGATAATCCATCGAAAATACAGGACTTACAATTGTTTACTACGTTAGATACTAAAAATTGATACCTGTGAAAAACTACCCCCTTACCTTTTTCAGGAGATCGTCAATGATGCCTTTTGTATATTGATCATACGTGTTTCTTTCCTCGATCTTTTTAATAGAATGGATGACGGTGGAATGATCTTTTCCGCCAAATTTTTCACCGATCTCTATCAAAGAACAGGTGGTTAATTTTCTGGCAAGATACATAGCTATCTGTCTGGGTACTACGAGTTGTTTCAATCTCCTTTTTGACCTCAGATCTTTGGGCTTAAGATCAAA
Organism: uncultured Thermodesulfobacteriota bacterium; assembly: GCA_964419065.1. GTDB lineage: Bacteria > Desulfobacterota > B13-G15 > B13-G15 > RBG-16-54-18 > CAYQOD01. Next base: position 3,565 of record CAYQOD010000062.1, read on the forward strand.
ATAAGAGGCGACCTTCTTTTGTATGTCCTCAACGGAAATAACAGTCTCTCCAACGGTAATAAAATTTTTGAGCACCTCTTTGGCCATGTCAAGGGTAATTTCTCGCTTAGTGAGAGAGGCGAAGGCACCCAGTCTTATGAGGCAACCCTCCAGAATGCGAACATTTGAATTGATGTGGGAGGCCAAAAAAAAGGCCACGTCGTTGGGGATGTATATATTTTCGAGTTCCCCCTTCTTTTTAAGAATGGCTACTTTTGTCTCAACATCAGGAGGCTGGATGTCAGCGATGAGGCCCCACTCGAATCGAGACTTCATTCGCTCTTCAAATCCTTGAAACTCGCGAGGAAATTTGTCACTGGTGATGACGATCTGCCGTTTGCTCTCATACAGGGAGTTGAAGGTATAAAAGAACTCTGTCTGTGTCCTCTCCTTTCCTGAAATAAACTGAATATCATCTATCAGGAGTACCTCAATATTTCTAAACTTCTTTCGAAACCCATCCATGCGCTCAAAGCGTATAGAGTTCACCAATGAATTGGTGAACTCCTCAGAAGAGATGTAACATACTTTGGTAGGATCAGAGACAGTCTTGGTCTTTATTATTCTGTGGCCAATGGCATTTAAGAGATGGGTTTTCCCCAGGCCCACCCCACCGTAAACAAAGAGAGGATTATATCTCCTCCCCGGGGTATCGGCTACTGCCTGTGATGCTGCATGGGCAAATTGATTTCCTGCACCGATCACAAAGTTCTCAAAGGTATAGCGAGGGTTGAACATACGACCTGCCAAATCCTCTTCTTCGCCCCCCCCTCCGTCGTCGGAGGTATCCTTTGCGTGTGGAGGTTTTCTCTTCTTCACCAAGAGTGATACAGAAAGTTCCTCTCCGGTGAGTTCATAAAGGGCCGCCCTGATAGTATTTAAGTAGTGCTCTGTGACCCAGTCGCGGAAGAAACCATTGGGGACTTCGAGGACGAGTCTCTTCTCCTCGAGGGATTTGAATTGAATGGGTTTAATCCACGTCTCAAAGCTGCTTGTACTTATCTGTCCCTTGATGTTCTCTAAGACCTGAAGCCAGAAATCTTCCATCTTTTACAAGGATCCAAATTCTTATAACCGAAATTTCAACATTTAATCCACTCTCTGTGGATATCTTGTGATAGGAGAAAGAGAAGAAATTGGGTTGTTTTTAATAACCCTCTTTAAATCCCAAAGCCGAAGGCTTTTAAAGACCGAAACGCTCGCTCGATAGACCCCATTATTATCAAAAAAAGAGGTTTAGGTCAAGTCCTTTTTCTCATTCTCCACAAGCTTTGCCAAACCAACCACCTTCTCTCCCCCCTCGAGATCGATGAGCTTGACCCCCATGGTATTTCTCCCCCGCAGGGGAATATCCCCAACAGAGATCCTTAACACCTTGCCCTTATCAGCGATCAAGATTACCTCATCCTCTTCCACTACCTGGAGGATGCCCACCACCGGCCCATTCTTCGCGGAGACCAAGGTGTTGATCAACCCCTTCCCCCCCCGATTCTGACCCCGGTACTCTGACACACGGGTCCTCTTGCCGTAGCCCTTCTCGGTTACGGTGAGGATAGAAGCCCCTTCTTGGATGATCTCCAGGGCGACCAATCGGCTTTGGGGCTCGAGGACAATCCCAGTCACCCCACGGGCTGCCCTCCCCATCTCCCGCAACTGATCTTCCCTGAACCGGATCGCCTTCCCCGTGCGCGTCCCCACGAAGAGCCCTCTCCCCTCCACCGTGAGCTTGGCATCTACCAGCGCATCTCCTTCCCCGAGGCGAAGGGCTATGATACCGTCTGAGCGTGGATGGCTGAAGGCCTGGAGGGCGACCTTCTTCAGAATCCCCTTCTTGGTGGCCATGATGATGAACTTTCCTGGCTCAAACTCCCTGATCGGGAGGATGGCCGTTATCCTCTCCTGGGAAGAGAGTTTGATGAGGTTGACCAGGGCCTTTCCCTTGGCCGAAGGGGCAGCTGGGGGTATTTGGTGGACCTTTAACCAGTAGACCTTTCCCCTATCGGTAAAGAAGAGGATGTAGTGGTGGGTGGAGGCGACGAAGATGTGTTCGACGAAGTCATGATCCCGTACCGTGACCCCCAACCTCCCCTTACCCCCGCGTCGTTGGTTGCGATAGAGCCCTACCGGTGTCCTCTTGGTATAGCCGCTATGCGTTATGGTAACCACCATATTTTCCTCGAGGATGAGGTCTTCGAGGCAAACATCGGCCTCCTCCTCGACGATCTGAGTCTGGCGGGGGTCACTGAACTGCCCCTGGATGTCCCGCAACTCCTTGACGATCACCTCCACCAGGAGCCTCTCATCGTCGAGGATCTGTCTCAACCTGGCGATCTCTTTGCTCAGCCGTTCGAACTCTTCGGCAATCTTCCCTCGCTCCAAACCGGTGAGGCGCTGCAGCCGCATCTCCAGGATGGCCTGCGCCTGTACCTCGGTGAAGTCAAACTGTTTCACCAATGCCCCCTTTGCCTCGGCCGGCGTCTGCGACCCCTTGATCAGGGCGATGATGGCGTCGATATGGTCCAGGGCCTTCAGCAACCCTTGCAGGATGTGGGCGCGGGCCTCGGCCTCACGCAGTTCGTGTTGAGAGCGACGGGTGACCACCGTCTTGCGGTGCTCGACAAAGTGGTTGACAAGTTCCTTTAAATTTAAGACAGAGGGCCTGTTATCCACCAGGGCCAAGAGGATAATACCGAAGGAGACCTGCATCTGGGTGAGTTTGTAGAGCTGGTTGAGGACCACCTCGGCCGCCTCGTCCTTTCTGAGTTCCAATACGATCCTCATTCCCTCTCGATCGGATTCATCCCGCACCTCGGCGACCCCTTCGAGGCGCTTCTCTTGGATCAACAGGGCGATCTTCTCCACGAGGCGCGCCTTGTTCACCTGATAGGGGAGTTCGGTAATAATGATCCGATCTCGCGTCCCCCTCTGCTTCTCCACCAAGGCCCGGGCCCGGAGCTGGATGACCCCCCTGCCTGTCTGATAGGCTGCCTTGATCCCCGCCTTCCCATAGATGAGGGCACCGGTGGGGAAGTCGGGCCCTGGGATGAACTCCATCAACTCCGCGATGGTTATCCCTGGATTCTCGATCTGGGCGACGATGGCATCAATCACCTCCACGAGGTTATGGGGGGGGATATTGGTGGCCATCCCCACGGCGATACCAGCGGAGCCGTTGACCAAGAGGTTGGGGAAACAGGCGGGCAACAACAGGGGTTCCTGCAGGGTGCCATCGTAGTTGGGTCCAAAGTCCACCGTATCCTTATCAATATCCGCCAGCAGTTCGTGGGCCAAGCGCGTGAGCCTGACCTCGGTGTATCTCATGGCAGCTGCTGAGTCCCCGTCCACCGAGCCGAAGTTACCCTGCCCTTCCACCAGTGGGTAGCGCAGGGAAAAGCCCTGGGCCATCCTGACGATGGTATCGTAGACCGCGACGTCCCCGTGGGGGTGATACTTGCCGATAACATCTCCCACTACCCGGGCCGATTTCTTGAAGGGTTTGTTCCAGTGGGTCCCGAGGATGTGCATAGCATAGAGGATCCGTCGGTGCACGGGCTTGAGTCCATCCCGCACATCAGGGAGGGCGCGTCCGATGATGACGCTCATGGCATAGTCCATATAGGATTTGCGCATCTCATCTTCGATATTCACCGGCAGAGGGCTTGTCGCAGGAAGCATTGCAGTATCCTTTCGCACATTTTTCTCTATAGTATCAGAATTTGGGCCCGCCATCAAGTCAAGGAAACGGTTCGCAAAAGCCCAAAACATTTGAGGAGGGCCCTCAGGCCCAAGGGTATCTTACCGCGGCAGTACCTTTCGTCTCATCTTCACGGGGTTGAGGTTACGTGCCCATGGGGACGTGAGGGGTACTCCCTTGACAGGGGTGAGGGGAGGCTATAAGATGCCCTTGAGGTGGAGGGATGATCGACTATGAAGAACGCCCCGATCTCGCCCTGTATGCCTCCCGCAGCCGGGAGTCCCGGGGCAGGAGGTATCCAGAGGAATTTAAGGACGATCGACCTGCTTTTGAGCGGGATCGAGATCGGATCATCCACTGTGCCGCCTTCAGGAGGCTGGAGTATAAGACCCAGGTCTTCGTCAACCACGAGGGGGACTACTATCGGACCCGTCTCACCCACTCCCTGGAGGTGGCCCAGATCGCGAGGGGGATCGCCCGCAAGCTGGGGCTCAACGAGGAACTCACCGAGGCCATCGCCCTGGCCCATGACCTCGGACATACCCCCTTCGGCCACGCAGGGGAGAACGCCCTCAACAGCCTGATGTCCGAGTATGGAGGGTTTGAACACAACCTGCAGAGCCTGCGGGTCGTGGATCTCTTGGAGGAGCGATACCCCAATTTCCCCGGCCTGAACCTGACATTTGAAACGAGGGAGGGATTGGCCAAGCACTCCTCCTACCATGACTCCCCTGCAGTGGATCTCTCTGAATTTGAGATGGGCTTAACCCCCACCCTGGAGGCCCAGATCATAAACGTGGCCGATGAGATCGCCTACAACAACCACGATATCGACGATGGGCTGGAATCGAGCCTGATCCAGATGGAGGAGCTCATGGAGGTCCCCCTCTGGCAGGAGGTCTCCCGGAGAGTGGCGAGGAAGTACCCCCATGCTACCCCAAAGGCGAAGAAGCATACGGCGATCAGCCACCTCATCGGCCTCCTCATCCAGGACGTCGTCACCCAGACCCACAAGAATATAAGGGAACACAGGGTAGAGAGGCTAGAAAATGTAAGAGAGCTCGGGAAAGATCTGGTCAGCTACAGCCCTCACATCCAAAGGGAGAGTGATCTCCTGAAAGACTTCCTCCATAAGAGGCTCTATCGCCACTGGCGGGTGGAGAGGATGCGGATAAAGGCCGAACGGTTCATAACGGAACTCTTCACCGCTTGCGTGGAAAACCCCACCCTCCTTCCCGAAAAATACCAGCGGCGCATGGATGGAGAGCCCACGCCCAGGGTGGTCTGTGATTACATCGCCGGGATGACTGACCGGTCTGCTCAGGATGAGTACAAGAAACTCTTCGACCCTTATGAGAAGGTGTGATAATGGCAGAACTCCCTCTATTGGTACAGGCGATGCTCAGTCCCTCTTTCTATCCCCACCGTCCTCAGACGGTGGATCTCCTCCAGACCCATATCTCGTATGTATTCCTCACCGGGGAGCTGGTCTATAAGGTCAAAAAGCCGGTGGATTTCGGGTTCTTAGATTTCACCACCCTCGAGAAACGACGCTACTTCTCTCAGGAGGAGGTCAGGCTGAACAGACGATTCTCTCCAGACGTCTACCTGGAGGTAGTCCCCATCTCCGTTGCTGGTGATTCTTTCCGTCTGGGGGACACGTCGGCGGTGATAGAATACGCCATCAAGATGAGACGCATCAACGAGGAGCACATGCTCCACCGGCTCCTGGAGGCAGGCAGGATAACCCCTGGCGACTTGCAACGCATCGGCGGCCACCTTGCCGGGGTGTATGCGGCCATCTCGAGCGATGAGAAATCCCGGGCCTTCGGTGGGCTGGAGACCATCTCCACCAATGTGGTGGAGAACTTTGAGCAGACCAGGAGGTATATCGGCGGTCCAGTTTCCAAGGAGACCTTCGAAGCCATCGAATCGTGGA
>CAYQOD010000063.1:0-9216 GCA_964419065.1 uncultured Thermodesulfobacteriota bacterium
GATGGTCACCGGCCGGGAGAAGAACCGCTTGAGGGTAAGCCGCAATCCCTTTAAAAGTGGAATGATCATTCCATTCATCTCCTATACAAGAACCATAACCAAGCCGGTCACGAATATATTGACCAAGGCCAAGGGCAACAGGACCTTCCACCCGAACTTCATGATCTGGTCGTACCGCAACCGCGGAAAGGTCCCCCGCTCCCAGATACAGAAGTAGACGAGGGCGCCGGTCTTTACCACAAACCAGATCCATGACAGCGAGGGAGGAAGAAAGGGACCATCCCACCCGCCGAGAAAGAGGGTGGTGGCGATGGAGCAGACCGCTACCAGGTGCGCATACTCCCCCATGAAGAAGAGGGCGAACTTCATGCTGCTGTACTCGATGTTGAAGCCGCAGGCCAGCTCCGCCTCTGCCTCGGGCATGTCGAAGGGGGTGCGGTTGATCTCCGCGAGGGCGCAGATCATGTAAAAAATAAACGGAAAAAATTGGAAATGATAGAATGCGTTCCAGTGTCCCCCTGCTTGTTTCTGGACGATCTCAACCAGGTTGAGGGTGCCAGAGATCATCAAGACCCCCATCACCGAGAGGGCCAGGGCAATCTCGTAGCTGATCATCTGGGCCGCCGCCCTCAGGGCACCGATGACCCCATACTTGTTATACCCGGACCACCCCCCGAGGACGACACCGTACTCACCCAAAGAGGCGACGCCGAAGACGTAGAGGAGGCCGATGTCGAGATCGGCGATGGTGAGAGCGATCTTCCTGCCGAGGATCGTAATCGTGTCGCCGAAGGGGATCACGGCAAAGAGCGACAGGGCCGCCACAATGGTGATCATGGGGGCAATGACAAAGAGGGGCTTGTCCGCCTTGGCCGGGATCAGATCCTCCTTGAAGAAGGCCTTGATCCCATCGGCGATGGGCTGAAAGAGGCCGAAAGGCCCCACCCGATTGGGGCCGTACCGCACCTGGATGCGACCCAATATCTTCCGCTCTGCAAGGGTGAGGTAGGCCACCGACCCCATGAGCACGGCAAAGACAGCTATCACCTTAACGGCAGACTCGAGCAGGAAATAGATCAGCTCCATCCGCTCCCCCTTAACCCGTTTCTATCCTGGCAGGAATCCCCCCGTAGGCCGGAACCAGCGAATAGGGATCTACCTGCGGACCCACCAGCCGGGAGGCATCCACCTCGTAAAAGGGGCACCAGAGCGAGAGGACACCCCGCCTCATCGCCGGCGATCTGCGCACCGGCACCGTTACCTTCCCCCAGGGGGTCACAACCCCCACCCGGCTGCCATCGGCGATACCCATCTCTTCAGCCTCCTCAGCATTCATCTCCAGATAGGGATCGGGTGAGACCCGCGCCAATCCCTGGGCCCTCTTCTGGGTACCTGAGCCGATGAGGTGATTGTAAAAGAGGCCTTCCAGCACGAGGAGGAAGGGATATCCGTCCTGCCCCATCTCTTGCCCAGGCGCTACCGGGCGAAAGACTGCCTTCTCCAGGGGCATCCCCCCTGTTCCATCTCGCCATTGGGCCTCAAACGGTTCAAACGCCTTTCCTTTATATAAGGGGTTGGACCCCGCGATCTCCTCAAATACCGCTGCCGGAGATGCGACCCCCATCTCCTTGCCCATGAAGGAGGCCAGATCCGAGAGGACCTCCCCTGTCCGCTTCAGACCATCAGGGGGTTCGAGGGCCTTGCGCAGTCGTTGGACCCTCCCCTCGCAATTGGTATAGGTGCCATCCTTCTCAGCAAAGGACAGGGCCGGTAGGACCATATGGGCCCCCTCAGCCGTCTCCGATGGGAACATATCCTGGACCAACAGAAATTCCAGCTCCCTCAGCCCCTCTTCTACCAAGGATTGAGGAAGCGTGATCAATGGATTCTCCCCGATGATCACCAGGGCCTTGAGCCTCCCCTCGGAGGCCGACTGAAACATCTCGACTGCTGAAAGCCCCGCTCCATCCGCAGGGTGATACCCCGGAAGGAGCCTGGGCACAGCCCCCATCTCCACGGCACCCACCATGTTGCTCTGAGGACCTACAAAGTGCAACCCTCCACCATCAGAGAGGGCACCGCAGAGGAGGGCCAGGTTGACCATCGCCTTAAACTGATCCACCCCCTGCACCTGCTGCCCCAGCGGAGGGGAACAGACGATGGCAGGCCGCTTTGCCTCGGCCAGGTAGCCCGCTGCCTCACCGAGCAGTTCGGGGGAGATACCGGTGGCCTTTTCCACGTACTCAGGGGTGAAGGACGTGGTGGCCTTTTTGAGATCCTGCAACCCATCTATGGTATCAACACCGGCCCCCCAAGCATCCTTGCCTCTATCCAATACGAGATGAATCAGGCCGTTAATCCAGACTATCTCATCACCCGGGCGCAGGGCGAACCAGCAGTCCGCCTCATCGGCTAACCTGGTCCGTCTGGGATGGGCCAGAATGAGGCGTGCCCCGCTGCGCCAGAGGGCCTCCCGCACCCGATTGGCAGCAATAATGTGGTTGTCCCTGTCCAGATCACCGCCCACCACGACGACACAGTCGCTCTGCACGATATCATCGAGGGTGTAGTGCAAATAGTTCCTTCCCAACACCTCTTTAAGGGCCAGTCGGTAGGGTTCGAGACAGAGACGTCCGGTGGTATCGATATTGCCTGTCCCCACCACCTCCCTCATGAACCGCTGGAAGAGGTAGGCCTCTTCATTGGTGCACCGAGGAGATATCAGGCCCCCGACCGCCTCAGGACCGCTGCTCAAGACGACCTTGTTGATCATCGCTGCGGCAAAGGAGAGGGCCTCCTCCCAGGAGACCTCCTTCCACGCCTCACCTTCCCTGATCATGGGACGGGTGATCCGTTGGGGGTGATGGTGGAAATCGTATCCGAAGGCACCCCGCTGGCAGAGACTTCCGCGGTTCGCCCCCTGATCCTCCGGGCTCGTCACCCTGACGACCCTGTTCTCGAAGACGTTCAGCTCCAGCTGACATCCCAGGGAACAGTAGTTACAGGTGGTGAGGATCTTCTGCTGTTGCCAGGGGCGTGCCTTGATCCGGCTGACCCGTTCGGTCAGGGCCCCCACCGGACAGACCCGCAGGCACTCCCCACAGGAGATACAGGCATCAGGGTCCTTCGTCTCCACCGCTGCCTCATACCCCTTCCCGACGAGGTCAATGGCCCGGGCCCGAACGATCTCATGATCGGCCCTGATGCAGCGCAGACACATGACACACCGATCACCCCACTGCCTGATGAGAGGGGTTGCAAATTCCTTCATCCCGTAAGCGGGCTTGGTGGCCTGATAGTCCTGCTGATCGATCCCGAACTCAAAGACCAGGTCCTGCAGCTCACACGCTCCGGCCGCATCACACTGGGGACAGTCCAAGGGGTGATTGATCAGGATGAGCTTGAGGGCATCTCGCCGAATGCGGTTCAACCGCTCTGTCTGGGTATGGACCACGATCCCATCCTGCACCACCGTGGTGCAGGCGGTCATCGGTTTTTCTGCCCCCTCTATCTCAACGACGCAGAGGCGGCACGAGCCGATGGGGATCAGCCTAGGGTGATAGCAGAGGGTGGGGATGTAGATCCCGTTCTCCTGCGCTACCTCCAGGATGGTCTTGTCGGCATCAGCAGTTATCTCTTTGCCATCAATGGTTACCGTGACCATCATGCCTCCCGTCTCACTTCCCTATGGCCACCAACCCAACGCGATAACAGCGTAGACACCGTGCAGCCTCCCGCATGGCCGCATCGGTGGGAAACCCTATCTCTACCTCATCGAAGGTCCACTTCCTGGTATCCGGTGAGAGCTCCCCGAGGTGCTCCCTCGCCCTGCCCGGGATGATCCCGATATCCTCCTCAGAGCCATAGACCCCGATCGCACTCATCAACCGTTCCATGCGTTCGTCATCGTTGGACTCCGTCTTCTTTCCGCTTAGGTAGCGGTCGATCATCTCCGCTGCCAGACGGCCGTTGCCAGCCGCCCGCACCAGGACATCAGGTCCGGTAACACAGTCACCGGCGGAAAAGATCATGGGCTGAGAGGTCTCCATGGTCTCCTCATCCGCCACCACCGTCGACCACTTGCTGACCTGAACACCGTCCTTCTCCTCCAAAAAGGAGAGGTCGACCTGCTGGCCGATGGCAGGGATTATGATATCCGTGTCGACCACAAACTCTGAGCCCTCTACCGGGACTGGCCTGCGTCTGCCCGACTCATCGGGTTCCCCGAGCTCCATTCTGATGCACTCCAACCCCACCACCTTTCCCCCCGTGGCGATGACCTTGGTGGGGGCAACGAGGTACTCAAATTTCACCCCCTCCTCATCGGCGCCGTGGATCTCCTCCTCGTCGGCGGGCATCTCATGGCGGGTACGACGGTAGAGGAGGTTGACGTCCTTCTTGCTGACCCGGAACGAACTGCGCACGCAGTCGATAGCGACGTTTCCCCCTCCGACACCGACGACCCGCTGCCCTTCAGGATAGGGATCTTCACCCTTGTTAACGCTGTAGAGGTACTGCACACCGGGGATGAACCCCTTATACCCTGCATCCTCTCCCTCGACGCGCATGGACATCGATCCCTGGGCCCCTACCCCGATGAAGATGGCATCGTACTCCTTTTTCATATCCTTGATGGTTACATCCTTGCCCACCTCGGTGTTGTACCTGATCTCAACACCTGCGGAGGTGATGATATCCACCTCTCGGCGCAGGATGGGGCGCGGCAGCCGGTAGTCAGGAATACCTAACGCAGCCATCCCTCCCGGTTCATTGTGACGCTCAAAGATGGTGACCGGATACCCCTTGAGGGCCAAGTAGTAGGCACAGCTGAGACCGGCCGGACCAGCCCCGATGACCGCCACCTTCTTGTCCCTCATCTTCTTCGGGGTCGGGATAATAATTGGTCTCCTCTTCTTATCTATCTCGTAATCGACAACAAACCGCTTGAGGTGCCTGATATCGAGGGCCTCGTCGACGTTGAGCCTGCGGCAGTTTGATTCACAGGGGCGGATGCAGACCCTCCCCAAGGTCCCCGGCATACAGGTCATCTCTCTGATGACCTGCAGAGACTCAGCGAAGGCGCCTTCCTTGATGAACTCGATATACGTGGGGATATCAAGGTGGGAAGGGCAGGCGTTCACACAGGGGGCGGTGAGCTTCGTCACGTATCTGCCCCGCGGCAGCTTCTTCTTACCCTTGATGACCTTCTCAAATTCGTCACGGTAGTGCTCCAGGGCCGCAAGCAGCGGGATCGGGCCGGTCTGTCCCAGGTTGCACTTGGAGCCCTCCATGATGGAGCGCCCGAGCGACTCCATCAGCTCCAGATCCTTCATCCTCCCCTTCCCCTCGGTGATCCGATGCAGGGTCTCGGCGATCACCTTGGTGCCGACCCGACAGGGGAAGCACTTCCCGCAGGACTCCCCCTGCACCGCCTCCATATAGGCCCGGCACATATCGACGACGCTGATCTTGGAGTCACGGACTGCGAAACCGTCCCAGCCCATGAAGGCCTTTATGGGAACACCGGGTTTGAACTCGGGGGGAAGCTTCGGTCGTTCCGGCTCAGCGGCCTTGTTTCCCGTCTTGCGCCGGTTATCGGTCAGATCCCCACGCCAATAACTGAAGATCATCTCTGCCATCATAACCTCATAAGTAGATTAAATCCTAAATCCGAAGCACTAAAATCTAAACAAATTCTAAATTCAAATGCACTAAACTCAAAATCCCTTCTGTTTTGGCCATTGGGATTTTGTGCTTTGATATTGTTTAGAAATTCGATTTTATGATTTAGAATTTGTTTGTATCACCCTTTCTATACGCACGTATTATATCATCACATAGTCAAAACCCTAGATCAACGGTCTATCTCCCCCAAGACAATATCGATACTCCCGATCACAGCCACCACATCGGCCACCAAGTGCCCCTTGATCATCTCCGGAAGGGCTGCCATGTTCACAAAACTAGGGGTACGGATGCGGTAGCGATAGGGGCGGTTGCTCCCATCGCTCATCAGGTACCACCCCAGCTCCCCCTTGGGGTTTTCAACACTGGCGTAGACCTCACCGGGTGGTGGCGATATTCCTTCAGACATAAGCTTGAAGTGGCGGATCAGGGCATTGATCTCTTTTCCGACCTGTCCTTTGTCCGGCGCTGCCAGCCGGGGATCATCACTGATGACCGCACCGCCGGGGAGGTTATCCAGGGCCTGTCGGATGATCCTGACAGACTGTCTCATCTCCTCCAGACGCACCAGATACCGGTCGTAGACATCCCCCTGCTCCCCAATGGGGATCTCAAAATCGAACTCATCGTAGCTCGAGTAGGGGAAGGCCTTGCGGACATCCCACTTCACCCCTGAGCCCCGCAAGACAGGGCCAGCGATCCCCCAGTTGATGGCGTCCTGCGCGGAGATGACCCCGACGTCCTTGGTCCGCTTCAACCAGATGATATTCTTGGTCAGGAGGGTCTCATACTCCCGGATGCGGCGGGGAAAATCGTCCAAAAACGCCCTGATCTTCGCCTCGACACCATCGGGTAGATCAGCGGCTAACCCCCCAACGCGCAGAAAGCTGGGGGTCAGCCGGGCCCCGGTGACATGCTCCAGGATATCGATGACCGTTTCCCGCTCCCTGAAGGCGTAAAAGAGAACGGTCATGGCCCCCATATCCAGGGCATGGGTGGCGAGCCAGAGCAGGTGCGCCGCGAGTCGCTGTAATTCGGCCAGCATCACCCGGATGTACTGGGCCCGCTTGGGCGCCTCCACCCCCACAAGCTTCTCCACGGCCAGGATATAGGCCAAGTTATTGGATATGCCGGCGGTGTAGTCCAGACGGTCGGTCAGGGTGAGGGCCTGATGATAGGTCATGCTCTCCGCCAACTTCTCCACGCCACGATGGAGGTGGCCCACAAAGGGCACTGCATCAATGATCACCTCACCATCGAGCCGTAACACCAGGCGCAAAACACCATGAGTGGCCGGGTGCTGGGGCCCCATGTTCAGGGTCATATAGCGCTCACCTTCAACCCCGGGGGGTAATGCAGGAAAGGCATCAGGCAGTTCCGCCGGTATCTCGTACCGCTCAAAATCCTCCCCCCGCAGTGGGAAGTCCTTGCGCAGGGGATACCCCTCGAACCCCTCCCACATCAAGAGCCGGCGCAGGTCGCTGTGTCCCTCAAAGGTGACTCCCAGCATATCGTAGACCTCGCGTTCCAGCCAGGTGGCCGCCTTCCAGACCGATTCCACCGTGGAGATCGCCTCCCCATCATCCACCGAGGCCTTGAGCCGTAATCGCCTGTTCCGATTCATGGAATGAAGGTGGTAGACAATCTCAAATCGCTCCTCCCGATCCGGATGGTCGACACCGCATATATCGGTGAGGTAATCGAAGGAGAGATCAGGGTCCTCAGCGAGGAACCTGCAGATGGGCAGGATATCCTCGTTCTTAACCCCGATGGTCATCTCCCCCTGAAAGGAGGCGATATCAAGGATGGAGTTGGGAAATTGTTCCCTCAGTTTCCGGGGGGCGACCTCCAGATCCCACAGGGCATCCATCTCTTATCGAATCTCCTCTGCTTCGAGGGTGCGAATCTCGTCCTTGCGCTCCAAGAGGCTCTCCCCCATGATCTTCTCCTGGAGCTTTATTAAGGCAGTCAGGAGGGCCTCCGGCCTGGGGGGACATCCCGGCACATAGACATCTACCGGGATGATCTGGTCGACCCCCTGCACTACGTTATAGGTCTGAAAGATCCCCCCTGAGGAGGCGCAGGCCCCATAGGCGATCACCCACTTGGGCTCGGGCATCTGATCGTAGATCCTCCTGACCATGGGGGCCATCTTTTTGGTGACTGTCCCCGCCACGATCATGAGGTCTGCCTGTCTGGGGGAGGGCCGAAATACCTCAGCACCGAACCTGGCGATGTCGTAGGCCGCCGAACTGGTGACCATCATCTCCAGGGCGCATCAAGCCAGGCCAAAGGTCACCGGCCAGATGGAGTTCTTACGCGCCCAGTTGACCAATTTGCTGAGAGAGGCCGTGATAATATTATCACCGAGCCGTGTCTCTATTCCCATTCCAATGCTCCTTTTTTCCAGACATAGATGAAACCGAGCAGGAGGATGAAGATAAAGATCATCATCTCCACAAAACCAAAAAGACCGAGCCCCTTGAAGACCACCGCCCAGGGGTAGAGAAAGACCACCTCGAGATCAAAGATTAAAAAGAGCATGGCAACGATGTAGTACTTGATCGGAATTGCCTGATGGGTGGGACCGAGGGTGATCATCCCGCACTCATAGGGCGCTGCCTTGACAGGATGAGTCCTGCGGGGACCCAGGATGTGAGAGACAAAGACCGCGAAGACGGCAAAGAAGATGGCGAGGCCCAGCAAAAAAAGAACGGGCACGTATGTGTTGAGCATCAGGCCCCCCCTCCAGAAGATTGCTGAGTGAATTCTGACGCTAGACCTCTTATACCATCAATCCGCATTTGTCAAGGAGAAAATCGTAATTTTGTGAAAATTATAGCTATTTTAGGAAGGGTCTTAACCCTTGGGAGATAGCACGGATGCGGCCATCCCCCCCAGTGCTCAAGGGGCGTAGGGGATCCGCACCTCGACCGCCCGGCTGAACCATACCTGTGCTTCCTTAAACCAATGTCCAACCAACCGCAGAATTTACAATATCTCGGACGGCACGGAGCACAGCGTTGATAACCGCTTCTGCTAATAGCTTCCCAATACCTTTAATTTCTTCCAGAGCAGTTTTTACTGCATTCTGATGCATCTCCATCAGTTCCTTGGCCTCATCTTCTGTCAGATCGCCGCTCAATTTATCTTGTTCAATATTGATGAGAACCTGAGCTAAATCCTGAAACCGCTCACGTGCGGTTGAAGCTACCAAAGGCCATTTTTCTTGGAGGGTTTCTCGGGCCGCATTAAGCATTCTGTCCAGAATATCATCAAAATCTAAAGCCATATCATCCTCCTTTGCTCAATGTACATCCGTCATTCGTTAATCTCAGCAGAGTCAACCTTCCCACCTCTCTTCTTTGCAATTTCAAGTGAAAGGAGTGATTTAAATTGCGTGTTTATAATATCTCGCGCATTTCGTAAGTAACTATTGCTAAACGAACTTACTTCTCCCTTGCTATATTTCATATGGTGGTCTTGAAGCATTTTAAAGTTCTTCATAATATATCCAATTTGTTCCGTAGT
>CAYQOD010000064.1:0-9212 GCA_964419065.1 uncultured Thermodesulfobacteriota bacterium
TTTCATTCCGCACCGTCTCCAGTATCTTTCCCATATCTTCCGGGAGGGGAGAGGTAAACTCCACGGTACTCCCTGTCGCCGGGTGGCGGAAGGCGATGAGATGGGCATGCAGTGCCTGTCTGCCCAAGGCCCTTATGGCCTCCCGTAGTTGCGCATCCCCTATTTGGTTGAGCCGCGTGCTCTTTGCATAGAGGGGATCTCCCACCACTGGATGTCCGAGGGCGCTCATGTGAACCCGGATCTGGTGGGTCCTGCCTGTCTTGGGCGCTACCTGTAAATAGGTGATATCAGCGAATCGCTCCTTCACCCGCCAGTAGGTCACGGCCTCCCGCGGTGCCCGCGTGCGGAGGGAAAACCGTTTGCGATCGTGGGGATGCCTCCCCACAGGGGATGCCATCATCCCTTCTTCTCCCTTCACCCTCCCGTAGCACAAGGCCAGGTAGAGCTTTTTTACCTCGCGCGCCTTAAACTGTCTCACCAGGGTCTCGTGGGCCAGGTCATTCTTGGCCACCACCATGACCCCTGAAGTCCCCTTGTCCAAGCGGTGGACGATCCCCGGTCGCACTACCCCTCCCACCCCCTGGAGGTCGCGACAGTGATAGAGCAGGGCGTTTACCAAGGTTCCCGATGTCACCCTCCCCGCAGGATGGACCACCATCCCGGGCGGCTTGTCCACCACGGCAATATAGTCATCCTCGTAGAGGAACGTGATGGGTAGGTCCTCAGGGAGGATCTCCGCGGGTCCAGGTGCTGGGATCTGCCCCCTGATCAGGTCTCCTTCCTTGACCTTGGCGCCTCCTTTGGTCGAGGCGGCGTTGAGGAGGATATGTCCCTCTCGGATATATCGCTGGACCTGAGAACGAGAGATCCCCCGGAGATGCTCGGCCACAAAGAGATCGATCCTCTTTCCCTGGCCATCCTTCCCCACGATGATGGTGAAATCTTCCCCGAAGACAGACATCCCCTAATCGCTGATCGTTTTGAGGGCCTGGGCCATTCCGTGGGCGATGGCCCTGAACTCATCGTCATAAATGGTCCTGAGGTCGAGGATGAGATGATCGCTGGCTATCCTGGCGATGATGGGTGGATTCTGCTTTCGCAGTGTTGTCTCCAGAGTCTCCACCGAGGCACGCTGAGGCCTTACAGCAACGGCCCAGGTGGGCAGGTCCTGGAGGGGGAGGGCCCCTCCACCGACTTGGGAATGCCCCCTGATCACCTCGATCTCGGCACCGCCCGTCTCCTGCTTGAGGAGGCGCGCCAGGCGTCTGGCCCTCGTACGGAGCTGTTCCGGTGAGGTGGTTAACATGCGCAGGGTGGGGATCTCCTTTACCGCCTCCTCCTCACTCAGGTAACAGATGAGCGTGGACTCCAAAGCAGCCAGGGTGAGCTTGTCAATCCTGAGGGCCCTGGTCAAGGGGTTGACCTTTATACTCTCGATCAGTTCCCTTTTCCCCAGGATGATCCCGGCCTGAGGTCCCCCCAGGAGTTTGTCCCCTGAGAAGGTCACCAGGTCGGCCCCTGCCTCTATAGCCTCCTGGACGGTGGGTTCCTTTTCCAATCCATAGCGGGAGAGATCGATAAAACAGCCACTTCCCAGATCGTTCATCACGGGGATGTCATGGCGTTTGCCGAGCCGGACCAACTCCTCCAACGAGACCTCCGCGGTAAAGCCGACCACCCGGTAGTTGCTGGTGTGGGCCTTGAGCAACAGGGCGGTATTTTCTCCGATCGCCGCCTCATAGTCCCTCGGGTGGGTCCTGTTAGTGGTCCCCACCTCTTTGAGGATGGCACCACTTCTGGCCATGACATCCGGTATCCTGAAGGCCCCGCCTATTTCCACCAATTCCCCCCGTGAGACGACCACTTCTCTCCCTGTGGCAATGCTGTTGAGGGCCAACAATACCGCCCCGGCGTTGTTGTTAACCACAAGTGCTGCCCCTGCCCCGCTCAGGCGCAGGAGGACCTCCTCTACATGGACATGGCGGGATCCCCTTTCCCCTCTGGATATATCATACTCCAGATTGGAATACCCCCTGGAGACCTCCACCAGGTGTCGCAATGCCTTCTCACTGAGGGGAGAGCGTCCCAGATTGGTGTGTATCACCACGCCGGTGGCGTTGATGGCACGCCGCAGGTGTGGCCTGACCTGCCGTGCTATCTCCTCCTCGAACAGGGTCAGGAGTTGCGGTAAGGCAAAGGTCTCTGTCCTTAGGTCTTCCAACCTTTCGGTCTGAACGATATCTCGACGGAGCCTCTCCAGACCCCTCCTGATCCCCTCCAGAACCACCTCCTTAGGGTAAGCGTGCAAGAGCCCCTTGACCTCCTCGGTAGCGAGAAGTTGATCCACCTTGGGAATCTTCCTGAGGTATTCGCTCCGTTCACTCTGGGGCATGGTCATTCTCATAGTTACGCAGCATGAAGGTTGGGGGGATAGAGGATTAGATCCATGATTACGCCTATCCTGCTAATCCTGCCCGTTTCCGTCAGGGCGTCTACCCATCGTCTTCTCAACAGTAGTGTATAGAAACATTTCATACCACAGATTCAGTCACGGGTCAAACCTCACCCCCTAACCCTCTACCACTATCTCCTCTCACCCCTACTAAACCCCTACTAACTGGTAACTATGTCTATACCCATCTACCCCGATAAGATTGATTACACTTGATTCCACACATTGGGATGTGTATAATAATGTCAGATTGGAGGTGTAAAATGGCAACAAATTTAGCGATAGACGATACGCTGCTTTCGCTGGCGCAGAAGGTAGGGGGCCTTAAAACCAAGAAAGAAACCGTTAATACTGCGCTCAAGGAGTTCATTCAGAGGCGAAAGCAAGAAGAAGTTATAAAACTGTTTGGCACGATAGACTATGATCCGCACTATGATTACAAGCAGCTGAGGAAGCGATCATGAACGTTCTTGTTGATACTTCCGTATGGTCTTTAGCGTTCCGAAAACAGCCTAAGACGGACGTCGATGAGCGGGTGATAAGAGAGCTTTCCGAACTCATACGGGAGTTACGAGTTGTCATGATAGGTCCGGTTCGGCAGGAGTTGTTATCGGGGATTTTGGTTAAGGATAAATTTGAACAGTTACGGGAGAAGCTGCAAGAATTCGATGACGAAAAATTGAGCACAGAACATTATGAATTAGCCGCTTCATTCTCGAACGAGTGTAGGCGTCATGGGATACAAGGATCACATACGGATTTTTTAATATGCGCGGTTAGTGTAAAGAATGATTGCCCGATCTACACGTTAGATAAAGACTTTGAGCAATATAAAAAACGTATACCGCTAAAACTGCATGTTGAGCGAAAAGAGCTATAGTGATCCCCAGAAAAGCAGACTTGGGGGTCTGGTCTTGTTTTTTTGCCTTTCTCATAAAACCAACTACCGATCTACCCTTGCAACCCCGTATTGACTGGGACGTTTTTCCATTATATAGTAACCTATTGATAAAGAGATTTCTACAGGTTCTACCGATGCCTTTCATGAAGATCAGGAGATATCTGCTCTGGGTGGGCCGCTTGGTTGCGCAGAAGGTGATAAGTCTGTCCTGTGTCCTTCTGTGGGGTGATCGTTTCTGTTGGACTGAACGAGGCCCGCAAGAGGCTTCAGTACGAGGGATAACGCCCCGGTCTGAGGATATATCCATTGGAGGGCAGGCCGTCATAGAAGGTGTGATGATGCGCTCTCCGCGCAGAATAGCGACGGCTGTGCGCAAACCTGATAGAGAGATTCTCACCAAGAGTGACCCTTACATACCCCTCTCGAAACGGTACAAGCTCTTGAATATCCCTGTCATTCGCGGCGCCCTGTCGTTCTTTGAGATGGTGATCATCGGTATCCGGGCGCTGAACTTTTCTGCCGATGTAGCCCTCGAGGAAACAGAGAGGGCGGACAAGGGCGCAGATTGGGAACGGACGCGGGGTGAGAAGATCAAAGACGGTCTTATCCTCGCAGGGATCATAGTGCTCGGATTTGGTTTGGCCCTCGGTATCTTCTTTGCCTTGCCTCTGTTCTTTACCGAGATCATGGGATTATCCAAGAATGCCCTCTCTTTTAATGTGACAGCTGGGATCATACGGGTGAGCCTCTTCTTGGCATATCTTTGGGCCATCAGTCAGTGGAAAGAGATCAGACGGATTCTTGAGTACCACGGCGCCGAGCACAAGAGTATCTATGCCTTTGAGTCGGGTGAGGAGCTCACTGTTGAAAACGTGCGCACGTATAGCACCCATCATCCACGGTGCGGGACCAGTTTTTTGCTCATTGTGGTTATACTCGCCATCTTTTTGTTTGCCGTTGCCGACACCATCGTTGAGATAAAGATAGGTCACAAACCTACGTTGCTGCAACGGTTCGTAACCCATTTCTCCCTCCTGCCGCTGCTGGGAGGGATCTCATTTGAGTTGCTCAAGCTGTCCGGCAGGAAACGCCACAAACGGTATGTCCGGTGGCTGGCAGCTCCCGGCCTCTGGCTCCAGAAGATCACAACGCAGGAGCCCGATGATTCCCAGTTGGAGGTGGCCATTGTGGCGCTGAAGAGCGCCCTGGAAGGGCAGGGTACATTTATCGTACCCTGCCGTGAACCGTCAGGACTGATGTCTTGACCGAGTTTTGAGATCGTAGGCCAGGGAGCAGAGGGCCGGTACCACAACGAGGGTCAGGAGGGTTGCCACACTCAACCCGAAGATCACCGCAACCGCCATGGGCCCCCACCACTGGGTCGATTCCCCCCCGATATCAAAAGCCAGTTTGTGGAAATCGAAGCTGACCCCGATAGCCATGGGAAGGAGCCCCAGGATGGTGGTGATGGCCGTCAGCATGACCGGCCGAAATCGAGTGAGTCCGGCCTGTACCAGGGCCTCCTGTGAAGACAACCCCCTGCGCATAAGCTGGTTGTAGTAATCGATCAGGACAATGGCGTTATTTACCACCACCCCGGCGAGGCTGATAACTCCGACACCCGTCATGATGATGCCGAAGGCCATGCCAGTCACGAGGAGGCCTAAGAATACCCCGATCAGCGACAGCAGGACCGAGGTCATGATGATGAGCGGGGTCGTGAAGGAGTTGAACTGGGTGATGAGGATCAAGAAGATGAGGAACACAGCAGCTACAAAGGCCTTGCTCAGGAACCTCTTGGCCTTATCTTGCTCTTTCTGCTCGCCGGTGAACTTATAGTTATACCCGCGGGGCCAGTCGGAATTGGTCAGGCGGGCCTTGATGTCCCGGATAATGTCGTTGGCCAGGCGCCCTGATGCATTCCCGGAGACGGTGACTACCCGTTTCTGATCCAGGCGCATGATAGCACCGATACCGCTACTCAAGGAGACGTCGGCCACGCTGGTGAGGGGGATGGGTTCCCCCCGAGGGCCTGAGATGGTAATGCGCTTGAGGCTCTCGACCGACTTTCGATCGCGTTCAGGGAGCCGCGCGATGATATCGTACTCCTCTTTGCCTTCGCGGAAGACCCCCGCCTTGACCCCGTTGATGGCCGCCTTGACCGTATAGGCGATGGTATAGGTGTCCAGGCCAAGCAGGGCGGCCTTTTCTTTGTCCACCCGAACCCTGATCTCCGGCTTCCCCTTGACGAAGTTGTCCTTTAAATCGACCAGACCGGGGATATCGGCGATCTTCTTTCGCACGCGGACTGCGAGGTCGCCCAAGACCAAGATATCCTTCCCTGATATTTCGATGTTTACCGGTGGGCCGGTGGGCGGACCATGTTCTTCCTCTGCTACCTGGACCTCAGCCCCCTTGATGGTTGCGAGGACTTCTTTGCGGACCTCGTTGACGATACCCGAAGAGGGACGGGACCGATCATGGAACTCCTTAAAATCGAGGACCACGCGGTTGATGTGCGTCCCTGTTCCGCCTTCGGAAAAGGGATCACCTCCTATGGAGCCGATATTGGTGATGACGTACCGTATATCCTCATACCCCGAGACGATCTCTTCCACCTGGCTCACCAACTTGTCTGAGGCATCGAGATTGGTTCCCTCCGGGGCCTTAAGGAGGGCGTAGGCGCGCTCCGGCTCAGTCTCCGGGAAAAATTCCGTCCCTTTGCCGAAGAGGGCAAAGGCGGTGATGGAGCTTATCAACAGGGCGAAGGCAGCAAGGACGACGAGAAGGCGATGGTCCAGGTGGATCCGGTAATAGACGTGCTTGATAAGGGGCCGAAGGGGCCATCGTTCGGCCTTGCCCCCTTCTGGCACGCGGTGATCGAGGGCCCAGGTAAGGAGTCGGTAGTAAGTGCGCTTGACAGAGGGTGTTTGTTCTTGGTTGTTCCTCTCCGTCCTCCGAGGCTTGACCGCCTGGTAGCGGGCCGAGAGGACCGGGTTTATGACCATGGCCACAAACAGAGAAGCGCTCAATGCAAAGATGAGGGTCAGGGGGAGGAATTCCATGAACTCCCCCATGATGCCGGGCCAGAAGAGCAGCGGGATGAAGGCCCCCACTGTCGTCAGGGTCGACGTGATGACCGGCCAGGCCACCTCATCGGTCCCGACCCGCGCGGCCTCGGAGCGGGATTCACCCTCCTGCATGTGGCGGTAGATGTTCTCCACGATAACGATGCCGTTGTCCACCAGCATGCCCAACGTCAATATGAGGGAATAGAGGACGACCATATTCAGGGTTACATCCATCCCGGTCAGGAAGATGAAGGTCATCAACATGGAGTAGGGGATGGCGAGGGCGACGAAGACGGCTGACCGGCCACCGATGAATATGAAGATAACGGCCAGGACCAGGGTCAGGCCTGAGAGGATGTTGTTCTCGAGGTCGGCTACCATCAGGTTGACTTCCCTGGACATGTCCGAGGTCAGATCGATCTCCAGACTCGGCGGTAACGAGGGATGCATCTCATTGACGATCTGTTTGACCTCATCGACTACCCTGATGATATTTTCGCCGCTGCGCTTCAGCACGGCGATGGTTACGCTCTGTTGGCCGTTGATCCTGCTTCGGGTCAGGGGATCCTTGTAGCTATCCTGGATAACGGCCAGGTCACGGAGGTAGACCTGTCTGCCCTCGTGGACGAAGGCAACGAGGGAGAAGATCTCGGAAGGATGTTTGAAGTCCTCAGGCACCCGCACCAGGTACTTGGTCGGTCCGATGTCCATGCTCCCACTGGGCATGTTGACGTTGCCGCGCTGGACCGCGTTGATCAGGCTGGAGAAGGGGACATTATAGGCCGCGACCCGATTCAGGTCGAACTCAACATGGATCTCTCGCTCGAGGCCGCCGGTCACCCTGGCGTCCAGGACCCCCGGGATGGACTCGATGCGTTCCTCCAGGTCATCGGCAAAGGTCTTGAGACGGCGCAGACTGAAGGGTCCGGACAGGACTACCCGGATAACGGGGATATCCGATATATTCACCTCCTCGATGACCGGGTCGTCGGGGAGCTCTGGTGGCAGGTCGTTCTTGGCCTCATTGACCTTGTCTCTGACCTTTTGGACCGCGTCATCGATGTCTACCGTGGGCAGAAATTCAATGGCAACCGTAGAGAGACCTTCTTCTGATGTGGAGCCGATCTTCTCGACATCTGAGAGCCCTTTGAGTTTCCGTTCAATGGGTATGGTGATCAGCTTCTCCATGTCTGCAGGGGCCACACCTTCGTAGGTGGTGGTCACAAAGACATAGGGGATGGTGATGTCCGGAAATGACTCCCGCGGCAGGGTGATGTAGCAATAAAAACCGGCGATGACGATGACGACCAACAGCGCCAGGACCGTGGCCGGACGTTTGAGGGCGAGGTGGTTGACGATCATGGAAGTTCGTCCCGATCCTCTTGCTGGGGCTGATCGGTAACGACCTGCATCCCCTCCTCGACCTCAGTCTGGCCGGTGACGATGAGGTGATCGCCGGACTCGAGACCACCGGTGATCTGGACCCGGTCTCCCTCGATGACCCCGATGGAGACGGTACGGGCGTACGCCCTGCCGCCGTTTTCTACGAAGACGATGCGTTCACCACCCTTGTCCACTATGGCAGAGAGAGGGGCTACAAAGGCGTCGGCGATAATCCGGCGCAGGAAGGCCACCCGGGCGATCATGCCCGGCCGAATCTCATGGTCCGAGTTGTCGATCACGACCCTGACGTCGAAGGTCTTGGTCGCCTGATCGGCCTTATAGGCCACGAAGTCTATAGTCCCGGTGAGGCGTCTGTCAGGGAAGGCATCGATGGTGACCATGGATTGTTGTCCAGAACGAAGATAGCTCACATCAAGCTCCGGTACATTGACATTGACCCTGATCTTGTCCACATTGACCACGTCGGCTATGGGGGCGCCGCGGGCCACAAACTCACCGGCGTCGACATAGAAGTGGTTGACGATGCCCTTCATGGGCGAACGCACAAAGCCGCGCTCGTATTCAACCCTGACCTGTTGCAGATTACTGAGGGCGAAGGCCCGTTCTGCCGCACTTTTATCTAACTCTTCCTGCGCGATGACCTCACGTTCAAACAGGAGCTTGCGGCGCTGGTAGAGTTTGTCGGCCAGGTTGAAGGAGGCCTCGGCATGATCCAAAGAGGCCTTGAGGGCAGAGACGTCGATCTTGGCTATCAGTTGGCCCTTTTTGATCTCCTGTCCCTCAGGAGGCCCGATCCACTCCACTTGACCATCCTTGTCCGCCGCCAGGCGTACATCCTGCCATGCCTCGGTCTCGCCGGGAAGGACGATCACATCCCGAATCATGGTCGGCTCCACCGTAATCACAGAGACCTTGACCGCCTGGGTCGTGGGCTGATCGTTCTCAGCCTGGACCTTACTCTCCGAACGGCCGCACCCGGCCATGGATACCATGGTCAGGAAGACAGCGACGAGGGCGTATAAACCGTACATTTTTCCTCTCATGTCCCTAGTGTCCTTAAATATAATCTCACACCGTATTTATTGCAATAAAAGCGGTCTCTCCGTATCTTTCGCCACGAAGAATGGTCCCTGTCAGCCGTAAATCAATGGTCTTGATCTATCTCATTGGATATGAGACACGGGCATCTTCTCGATAGTGCGATGGTGACCAGCGGTACCGTAATCGGTTGCGGAGATAGTGATAACAGCGTCGTCTATGATTCCCAAAGAATGCTGAACAAAGAATAACAATACATGAAATTACCGCATGAGTCAAGGATACCGATATCCTTGCCCACCCCCAGTTTTTTATGGCCCCATGGCTTGGGGTAGATAGATTTGAG
>CAYQOD010000065.1:0-9069 GCA_964419065.1 uncultured Thermodesulfobacteriota bacterium
TTCCGATTAAGATGCTCTACACCGGCTGGTGAATCTATGACTACATTGGTATAGTTTTTGGCGAGCTTAGGAATGGTTCTCCTGAGCAGTTCATCTGGAGGGCAGAAACACCCTTCGGTAAGTTTTGTCCCCAGAGTGATGAGGTCAAAGCCCTTGTCCTCGTACAGGCAATCACTCCACAACAGAGATTCCATGAGCTCAAATTTTGTGATCGTGGCGCTCGAACTCCTTTTTGTTTCAATAACATCATAGAGCACCTGTGAGACTGTCCTCTTCTTTTCCTTGCTAAAATCCAGGCCAAGCATATCAGCCAGGCTGAGGTCAGGATCAAGGTCAATAAGCAGTGACGGAGGTTTCAGATATCTGACCACTAAAGCAACAAAGGTTGATTTTCCTGCGCCTCCCCTTCCTGTCGAAACAATTCTACGAGCCACCTAGCCCGCGCCCTCTTCTATAGCCTTAGCCACTGCCTTCGCTTTAGCGGTAAGATCCTCTGGAGGAAGCAAACTAATCGGCGAGAGCTTTACTACTGCGTCGTATTCAGGGGGGCAGACATCCATACAAGTACCGCAGTTGACACACTTTTCTTGATCAATGTGCTTTATCTCCCCAGCACCTCCCTTAATTGCTTCTGTGGGGCAGGTGAGGACACAGTGCTCACATGACCTGTCGCATCTATCGGGGAGGATGTAGTACGCCGTAAGATTGGGACATACCTTAGCCGGGCAGCGCCCCTCCAGAATATGGGCCTCGTACTCCTCTTTGAAGTAGCGAATAGAGCTGAGGACGGGATTAGGCGCTGTTTTCCCTAAACCACAAAGCGCCCCTCCCTTGATATCCTCAGCCAGCTCAAGGAGAAATTCGATGTCCTCTACCCCCTTCACCAGAGCGGGTATCTTGCTCCGTGGAACGACGACATCCTCGTTGACCTTGAGGGGGTTCAGGGAATAGGCGGCCTGCGAGAGACAGCGCCTGATCTCCCACAACCGCTCCTCCTCCTGGGGATCCCCTGCCACCCTGACCTCCCGTGCATCCTGGCCCAGGCAGATCTCCTCTATCGCCAACACCTGGTCATCGATGACCTTCTGCGGACCATCCACCTCGATCAGGAGCAACCCGCCGGCATCAGCGGGCAGTCCAGACCCCAGATAGGTCTCGGCACACCGCAGGGAGGCGTTGTCCATGAACTCCAGGGCGCTGGGGATGATCCGTGAGCGGATGATCTGGGCCACGGAGCTGGCAGCCCCCTCTATGTGGGGGAAGATGGCCAGAAGCGTACCCCTCGCCTCAGGCAGGGGGAGAAGCTTCAGGATGACCTTGGTGATGATCCCCAGGGTCCCTTCCGAACCGACAAAGAGCCTGGTCAGATCATAACCCACCACCCCCTTCATGGTCCGCACACCCGTCTCGATGACCTCCCCGGTGGGCAGCACCACCTCCAGGCCCAGGACATAGTCCCGCATCACCCCATACTTCACGGCCCGAGGTCCGCCAGCGCACTCCGCCACATTCCCACCGATGGTGGAGTACCGATAGCTGGCCGGATCCGGGGGGAAGAAGAGGCCGTAGCTCTCCACCTCCTGTTGCAGGTCGTAATTGATTACTCCCGGCTCCACCACGGCGATCAGGTTGTCCAGGTCGATCTCCACGATCGTATCGAACTTGGTCATGGCCATTACCACCCCGCCCCCCGGTGTGGCCCCCCCGGTCATCCCGGAGCCTGCACCCCTGGGGATCACGGGGAAGCCGTGTTCATTGGCTAGGACCATGATCCGGGAAACCTGCTCGGTGGCGCGGGGAAAGACCACGAGATCGGGGAGGGAGCCGGTGGTGTTAGCGTCATAGGAGTAACAGACCCTATCCTCCTCGGCCTGCAACACGTCGTCCGAGCCAATGATCCGCTCTATCTTCTTTATAACCCCAATGGGTAGCATAGAAGATCTCCCCTTTGCATACAACATCTCATTCTACCCTAAAAGGGGGTTGAAACCAAGGAGGCTCTTTATCACCACACGCTACCGCGACGAACTCACCCCATTCGTTCGCTATCACTATGAGATGCCGTGCGACGAAGACCTGGTAAAGGCTTGCAAAGAGATCCGAGATAGTATATAGTATAGAGTATATGTAAGGAGGTGGATCATGCTCAATGACTTTGACGGAGGACAGTAGCCACAGAGTGGCCCATCCATCGAGGATGCAGTAAAAAGGGTGAGGGAGTTTTTTCAAAGACCGTATAAGGGGCGGAGGGGGCTCCTTATATCCGTCATCATCGTGCTCCTCTTGTGGCTTGCCTCAGGGATCTATATGGTCTCTCCGCGTGAGGAGGGGGTGGTCAGACGCTTCGGTAAGATGGTCAGGGTCACCTCACCGGGCCTGCGCTATCATCTGCCCTGGCCCATCGAGAAGGCAAATACCCCCAAGGTGGAGGAGATCAAACGGCTTGAGATAGGTTTTCGGACGGTCGACCCAGGACCTCCTGCCCAATACCGTTTTATCGAAAAGGAATCACTGATGTTGACAGGGGATGAGAATATCGTCGATGCCCAGATCATCGTCCAGTACAAGATAAAAAATGCCCCTGATTACCTCTTTAAGGTCAAAGACCCAGAAGAGACCCTCAGGGACGCCAGTGAGGCGGCCTTACGACAGGTCATCGGTGCCAGCACCATCGACGACGCCTTGACCGTGGGCAGGCTCCGTATCCAGCAGGAGATCAAGGCCCTGCTGCAGAGAATCATGGACGGCTATGAGTCCGGATTGCTAATCACCGAGGTAAAACTCCAGACCGTCCGCCCACCGAAGCAGGTGGAGGCCGCTTTTAAGGACGTGGTAAGCGCCAAAGAGGATCGGGAACGGCTCATCTATGAGGCAAAGGGCTACCAGGAAGACGTCATCCCCAAGGCAAAAGGAAAGGCAGCACAGATGGTAAAAGGGGCCGAGGCCTATGAGGCAGAAAGGATAGCCAGGGCTAAGGGGGATACCGCACGATTTTTAGACCTCTGGAGAGAATATAGCAAGGCAAAGGGTGTGACGAAAAAGCGGTTGTATTTGGAGACCATGGAGGAGATACTGCCCACTATCAAAAAGTTCGTCATCGATTCTAAGGCAGGGGGTAACGTTCTGCAGTTTTTGCCCCTGGAGACCAAAGGAAAGATTATTGAGCAGAAAGAATCAAAGGAGGAAAAATGAGTGCCAAGGGCTTAGCCATTATCGGGATACTCTTAGCGATCATTATCGCGGGGACCGCGACGTTCCTCACCGTCGATGAGACCGAAACGGTCATTATCACCCAATTGGGAAAATACATCAGGACGGTGGAGGAACCAGGTCTTGAGGTGAAGATACCGTTCATCCAGACCGCCCATTACTTTGACAAACGGGTGCTGGAATACGATGCAGCACCCGCTGAAATACTCACCAAGGACAAGAAGAACCTGGTCGTCGACAACTACGCACGCTGGAGGATCATCGATCCCCTAAAACTCTACCAGACCGTCAGAAATGAGGGGGGGGCCCAGGCGAGGTTAGACGACATCATCTATGCCGATTTGAGGGAAGAACTGGCCAACGTTAATCTATCAGACATAATCGACATCCATAGAGAAGTCATAATGAAGGCCGTTGCGGAAAAGAGTGCTGAGAAGGCCAGACAGTACGGGATTGAGATAATAGATGTAAGGATCCAACGGGCAGACCTACCACCTGAGGTAGAAGAAAGTGTGTATGCCAGGATGAATGCGGAGAGACATAGGATAGCCAAGAAGTACCGCTCAGAAGGAGAGGAGGAGGCGGCCAAGATCAAGGCAGAGACGGATAAGCAGCGGGCCATCATCCTGGCAGAGGCCTAT
The DNA here is from genome assembly GCA_964419065.1 of uncultured Thermodesulfobacteriota bacterium. Classification (GTDB taxonomy): domain Bacteria; phylum Desulfobacterota; class B13-G15; order B13-G15; family RBG-16-54-18; genus CAYQOD01. Next base: position 3,852 of record CAYQOD010000065.1, read on the forward strand.
CGGCAAGCCCAAACGATAAAAGGCAGAGCGGAGGCAGAGGCCACGAGGATCTACGCCAACGCCTTTCAACGGGACCCCCAGTTTTATGATTTTGTCAGGACACTGGAGAGTTATGCAAAGATCATTGACAAAGAGACTACCCTTATCTTGCGATCCGATTCAGAGCTCTTTCAGTATATAAAATAGATATCGTGAGTCGCGAGGGGGCCGTGAGAATCTTCTTCTCTCGACCAAAAGCATCTGGCAGAAAAAGTGGGGGGGCGAAGACCTCCTGAGTTACCTCACATAATCCTAAAAGGAGATTATGCAAAATGAAGTTCAACAGAAACAACCCGTGGTTCGTAGGGATAATCGGCGGGATCATCGGAGCTATGGTGTCGGGGGCTGTCTTCGTCTATCTCCTTGCGCATAGAGAACAACGAGTCTACCACGCCATATATATGGCCTCCATAAATAACGCAGATAGACTGCTGGAAACAGATATGACCGAAGACGCCCTCACAATATACGGTGATCTATTGAAGAAGGTATCAGAGCAAAAAGAACCAGAGCTCTATGCCCACATAAAAAACAGTGAGGGGGTCTGTTACTACAAGTTAGCTCTGGTCAGGGATACGGAGGAGAACCTCACCAAGGCCATCAGGGCCTTCGAAGGGGCCCTGAAGATCAGGACGATGAGGAGATATCCTGCTCACTATGCGATCACACAGAATAATCTGGGGAATACCTACAGGGCACTGGCAGAGGTCAAGGATGCTGAGGAGAACCTCGGCAAGGCCTTCAGGACCTTTGAAGAGGCCCTGAAGATATACACCAGTGAGAGATACCCCCTCGGTTATGCGACCACACAGAATAACCTGGGGACCGCCTATGGCATCCTCGCAGAGGTCAGGGATGCGGAGGAGAACCTCACCAAGGCCATCAGGGCCTTCGAAGAGGCCCTGAAGATCAGGACTGTTGATAAATACCCGCTGGACTATGCGACCACACAGAATAACCTCGGCAATGCCTACAGGAAGCTTGCAGAGGTCAGGGATAGGAGGGGCAACCTCACCAAGGCCGTCAAAGCCTTCAAAGAGGCCCTGAAGGTATACACCCGTGAAGAGTACCCTTCACAGCATAAGGCAGTGGTGTCGAACATGGAAAAGGCAAAGAGGGAAATGTGACGATAAATAGTATGTGCCCCTTCCCCCAGGAGGAAAGCGGCACATCTGATATATCAGACGATCAATTGATTACTTCATCAAATCGTTTCAAAGTCTGTGATTAACGAACGACCATAACAGGGCACGGTGCCAGGTGTACCACCTTGTTGCTCACGCTCCCGAATATCAGTCCCTCAAGAGAACTGCGGCCACGGGTCCCCATGACGATCAAATCGGCCTTGTACGCCTTGGCGACCGTTAAAATGGCCTCGGCTTCAGGTCCCTCAAGCAGCTCCTCCTCTACCGTGAAGCGCGTTTTCCCTAGTATGTGACGGGCTTCATCCAGAATCTCCTGTCCTGCGGCCTTTCGTTGGGAAATCAGTTTTTCAAAGTCGTCATAGGCGAGGAGATCAGACGTATGTGGAAAGGCGTGTACAAGGCACAACGTGGCATTAAAGCGATCAGCTAACTCCTGGGCATAGTGCAAGGCCTTCTTGCTGTGTTCAGAACCATCAATCGCTACAATGACCGTTTTAAACATATCTCGCCTCCTTTGATACGTTATGCTTGGTAGCGACCATAGAGGAATCGACTATCGCTATCTCTCTTTCCACCCTCGAAACCCCTGAGGTCACTTGACCCGCTCGATATACTCACCGGTCCGGGTGTTCACCTTGATCACATCCCCCCCATTGAGGAAGAGGGGCACCTGGATCACCGCACCTGTCTCCAGGGTGGCGGGCTTGTTCCCCCCGGTGGCGGTATCTCCCCGCACCCCCGGCTCCGTCTTCACGATCTTGAGCTCCACAAAGGTGGGGAGTTCCACGGCGATGGGTTTGCCGTTGTGGAAGAGGATCTTCACCTCCACGTTCTCCTGCAGGAATCTCCGGTTATCCGCTAACTGATCCTGTGATAAGGAGAGCTCCTCATAGGTCTCGTTGTCCATGAAATGGTAGGTCTCTCCCTCCTGGTAGAGGTACTGCATAGACCGCTCATCCAGGGCAGGCCTCTGCACCTTCTCCCCAGAGCGGAAGGTCCGATCGATGACATTGCCGCTGCTCAGTCTCTTGAGCTTTGTCCTGACAAAGGCGCCCCCCTTGCCGGGCTTCACATGGAGAAAATCGACGATGATGTAGGGCTCCCCCTCCAGCTCTATCTTGAGCCCCTTGCGAAACTCTGCGGTGGAGATCGTCATCTGCTCCCCTCTTTATCCTAGTATCATGAGATCCTTGGAGATCGTGGTCAAGACCTCGCACCCACCAGCGGTGACCAAAACCATATCTTCAATCCGCACCCCTCCCCAGTCGGGGATGTAGATCCCCGGTTCGATGGTAAACACCATCCCCTCTTCCGCCACATCCGGGGAGTCCTTCCCTACCACGGGCCACTCATGGACGGCCAGACCGATCCCATGCCCTGTACCATGCCCGAAGTGCCCCCCGTGGCCAGCCTCACCGATATGCACCCTGGCCGCCGCATCGACCTCCGCGAGCCTCACCCCTGGTCTCACCTTTTCTATGGCCTTGTCGTGGGCCTCTTTCACGATCTGATAGATCCGCCGCTGCTCCTGAGTCGCCCTGTCCAGGATCAGGGTACAGGTCTCATCGGATGTATATCCGTGGTAACGCCCCCCAAAGTCGAAGAGGACGAAATCTCCCTCCGTTAATTTCCGGGGGGTCTGGGGGGCATGGGGGAAGGCCGTGCGGGGACCCGAGGGCACGATAAGTTCAAAGGCGACCCCTTCGCATCCTGCCCGTCTCATCGCATACTCCAGCTCTAAGGCCAGTTCATCCTCCCTCGCTCCTGGTTTGGCCATCTCCACGATCTTCTTCCAGGCACCTTCCGCTCTGTCGATAGCGCCCTTAATCAAGGTGATCTCATCACTGGCCTTGATCCCGCGCATCCGCTCCATCTCATCCTTTACCGGGATTAACTCGACCCCTTTCAACCTCTCCTGTAGCCGATCAAAGAGGGCGACGGATATACCCGCCGCCTCAAAGCCCACCCGCTGCAACCCGAGAGGCCCAACATGTGCTGCCACCCCCTCTATCCCCCTCTCCACTAATACAGGGTGACATCCCTTCGCCTCCTCCTGGGCCTGAGTGATATATCGGGCATCCACCATCAGGAGGTTCTCAGTTTCACGGGCCAGGAGGCAACCCTCACCGCCCGAAAAACCGCTGAGGTATCGAACATTCTCCGGAGTGAAGATGAGAACCCCCTCCAGCTGCTTCGTGTGTATGATCTCCTGTATGCCTTCTCTTCCCATAGTCTCCCTCCTCATGAGCCACTCCAAAGCTACGGGAAATAAAGAAAGATGTCAAGGTGGGAAAACGGAAATGGGTTGACAAGGATGGCTTGAAAGGATATAAGGGTTTGATAGAAGAAGGGAGGCCTGCAGTGGCCGCCAGACGAAGGATCCCCAAGAAGAAGCTGAAACAACCCGACGAATTCATCACCTGGGGCTCCCGCGCCATGAACTATGCCATAGCCCACATGCGATACATCGTACTGGGCGCCCTTCTCGTCGGGGGTATCATCCTCGCCCTCTTCCTGTGGCGTCAACACGTAACAGCCAGCGAAGACCGGGCCTTCACGCTCTTGGGGAAAGGCTTAAACCTCTTTCAGCAAGAGGAAAAAAGGGGGGGAGCCCTTCAGGCCTTTACAGAGCTGATACAGAACCATCCCCGGACCAAGGCAGGAAAGATAGCCCTCCTCTACCGGGGAAGGTGCTATGTGTTCCAGAAGGACTATGAGCTCGCCAGAGCGGACTTCGAACTCTTCCTGAAAAGATCCTCAGATACCTTCATGCGGGCCCTTGCATTCAATGCCCTCGGGAACATCTATAGGACTACGGGAGACTATCAGCGGGCCGTGGAGAACTTCCAGCAGGTCCTCGCCTCGGAGGAGGAATGGCTCAAACCGTATGTCCTCGTCTCGATGGGGATGTGTTGGGAGAAACTGGGGGAATTCCTCAAGGCCTCTGATGCCTACCAAAAAGCCCTCGAACTATCCCCCACAGCCCCCTGGGGCAATTGGGCCACGCTGAAGGTCAAGGAACTCAAGGGGAAGGTCAATCCCTCACCAACGAAACAACCCTGAATCCCCTCCTCCTGGTAAGACCGTACACAACGGCCCCTTTCGAAAGGCTTGAGGCATAAAGAACAGGGAATACCTGTGTCGTCCCTAAAAGGCCTTCTTGATGAAATTTTCCAGTGCCTCCTTGGGAACGGCCCCAACGATTTGATCGACCACCTGACCATCCTTGAAGAGGAGCAAGGTGGGGATACTCCGGATGCCGAACCTCCCCGGAATGAGAGGGTTTTCATCCACATTCATCTTCCCAACCTTTATCCTCCCCTGGTACTCCCGAGCCACCTCCTCTACCGCAGGGGCTACCATCCGGCAGGGCCCGCACCACGCAGCCCAAAAATCGACTAAAAAGGGAATCTCTGACCCCCCAATCTCCGCATCGAACGTATCATCGGAGAGTACAATTAACTCTTGATTCATTGTTTCATTCTCCTCTATCGTTATATAAAGGGCGATGACCCATCACCCTCTCTTACGATCAGGTAAATCTCCCTGTGCCGCATGAACTCGCCTGTGAGCCAGACGAACTCCCCTTCACCGCGCAAAAAGCGGACGGAAGCTTCTCCGCCCTCTGCTCCCCACAGCGGGGACAGGCTACCTCCTCGTCCCTCTCGTGGAGCCCCCTGAGGGTTTCAAAGGCATGACCACAGGCCTGACATCGATACTCATAGAGGGGCATCTCATCCTCCTTCATTTTTGGCATTATTTCTGCTGTTTCGCTCACGCGGGAGAGAAGGGGGTCAAATCTTTATCCTTGACTATCTTGTCATTGTGGTATACAGTATAGGTCATGGCGCGGCCCCTTCGAATCCAGAAAGAAGCAGCTCAGTCAAAGATAAAGATTTGACCCCCCCTTTCTGCAACTGCCACTTCCACGATCTCCCGTTGTGAAGCACTCCTTTGTCTTATCTCTGAACCCTTCGGACCGATCCTCGGTCCGAGAACTCCGGCTCAGTCAGGTATCCACCCCCAATCGGGGA
>CAYQOD010000066.1:0-9028 GCA_964419065.1 uncultured Thermodesulfobacteriota bacterium
CTGATGATCCACCCCGATTTCATGCCGATGGCCTTGAGCAAGCCGAACTCCCTGATCCGCTCGAACACGGCCATCAACGTGGTGTTCACAATGCCGAAGCCCATGGCGATGAAGACCACCAAGAACCATATGAAGATAAACCAATCATAAATTCTCAACATAGCGGTAACCATGGGGAGGATCTCTTGCCAGGTATGAACTTCATACGCGTCGGTAGGCAGCTCGCTCCCCAGGGCATTGGCCACCCCGTCTGCCTCCTGATGAGCGGGCAACATAATGGAGATCTCGGAAAGTCCGTGTCCCACCTTCAGCATCTGCTGCGCCGCAGAAATGGTAACGAAGGCGTACTGCTTCTCGGTGGCCTCCATCTCGGCCCTGAAGATCCCGACGATACGGAAGGCCCGGGAGGCGATCTCCCCATCGGCATCCTGCGACATGAGGACGAGCTTGCGGCCCACGGCGGTCTCGAACTTTTCGACCAGGGCGTTGCCCACTAAAATCCCATGTTCATCGTCGGGCTTCAGATACCGTCCCTCGGTGACCGCTTGTCCGATGAACGAGATGGTACCCTCTCTTGGAGGATTGATCCCCACCATGGTAATTCCGGTGGAGTGGCGCGCATTGCTCGCAATGGCGTTGACCCGGACTCGCGTCGTCCACAGGGCGCCCGGTGGCAGGTGCCTTTCGAGGGCGGCCTCTACCGGCGCTGGATCGGCCATGCTGTTCTCGACGACCGGGTCATTTCGATAGCCATGATGATGTATCTGAATATGTCCGGTGAGGGTAGCGATACCGTTTCGGATAAATTGGTCGGCAATCCCCCGCATGAGCGCACCCAGAAAGATCATACTCCAGACCCCGATAATGACCGCGGTCAAAATGACCAGGGTCCGCCTGCGGTTTCGCCAGATGTTTCGCCACCCTAATTGTAAAAACATAGAGAGATTCCTTTTACAGCAACCATACGCATTCCGTTTTATGCTGACTGATGACCACCACCGTACAATTTACACCGACCTCATAGCCTCCACCGGGCGGAGACGTCGGACTTTGAGAGCCGGGTATAAAGCGGTCAAGAGGGTGATGATCAATACCAGGCCAGCCCCTACGGAGATGGAAAGCACCGACAGCTGTGGAAACATCCGTTCGGGCAGACCATACTGACGCATCAACTCGGATGTGCCGGAGATGACGATCCCATACACCTGGAAATACCAGGTAACCAGACCTCCTGCGATAATGCCGGCGACGATACCCACCGTGGTTATGAGAGTGGATTCGAGCAAGAGGAGCCTGGTCAACCGCCACGGCGTTGTCCCCATGGCCATAAAGACTCCGAACTCCCTGGTCCGCTCGAAGATGGCCATGAGAAAGGTATTCAGGATACTGAAGGCCACCACAACGATCAGGATGATATAGAAGATAAACCCGCTGATCAGGTCCATCTGAATGCTCTGGATCAACCCGGGCATGAGTTCCATCCAATCCAAGGCCACCAACTGGTCTTTGTATTCGGTATGCTTGATGGCGGCTGTCACTGCCCCTTTGATCGCTGATACGTGGTCCAGGGAATTGACCAGAACTACCACCTCGTGGACGCCCCCCCGCATGCTGTAGACCTCTTGAAAATAGGGGAGCGGAATCTGGATGGAGCTGCGATCGAAGTCGTCCTGACCGGAACTATAGATCCCCTTCACCGTGACAACGGTGGCGGCGATGGAGCCGTCGCGCCCCTGACCCAATAGGACTAGCTCGTCACCCACGCCCACCTGCAGATTCTTAGCCAGGAGTCTCCCCACCAAGGCCTGGTTGGCATCGTCCTCGGCCAGATAGCTCCCCTGGCGGATCAGCGCTTTAAGGGTGGAGATTTTAGCTTCCCTCATCGGGTCGATCCCGATCACGGCGATGCCATAGGTCCGTTCCTTTGACGAGACCAGGGAGAAGGTACTGGCGCGAACGGTATAGGCTGCAACCCCTGATGTCCTCTCCAGAATACCGCTCACCTTTGTTGGATCGGGCACTACCAGGCGTATATCCTGCTTATCGTTATATCCCCTGGCCTGCACCTGCAGGTGTCCGGTATGGATCTTTACCGCAGCATTGATCATGGTGGCATAGGAGCCAAACTGCCACGACAACATAAAAACGAGCAATAGGGTGGCGAATGCGATGGCGGCCATGGTTAGGATGGATCGCCTGGGATTGCGCCAGACATTCCGCCAGGCCATCTTGCCGTCTATGGACACGATTCCTGCTCCTACCTTCTGGGGTTTCGCAATGCGGACACGGTAAAGAGGCTATCGGGCAGATCCTCTGCAAACACAAGCTCTTTGTAGTCTAAGAGCGTATACTCATCCTGCACGTCGGCCTTCTGCATCTTCCACAGCTTGGGAAACAGCTTGCCGCCCAGCATCTGGATCTGGCTGCCGGTCATGGTCTTGACCAGCGTGAGGTCCTCATCATAGAACTCCTCGCTCAGGAAGATGTAGTCCTCCCGAATTTTCAGCCTTTCCATACCCCACACCACCGGTGCATCGAGTTTCGGCATGGACTTGATGACGTATACCTTTTTCCCATCATGGGTCTCAGTGCCGACGATCGTATGGGTGTAGTCTTCAAAGATACTGTCGGACTTGGCCAGGTCGTTGTTGGAGAAGTCAGATCCCATCCAGGACTGGGCCATCATTGAGGGCGGGATCTTGATCACCCGGTTGATCTTAGGGTTATACGTCCACATCTCCTGTCCTCTCTTGAGGGTACCGTTGCCTTTATCCTTGGGGGGGGCAATGATGGTGAAAATACTGTCCTTCTTTCCTTTGGTCCAGGCCTTGATGGTCAGTGTCCTCTCCCAGGTGGGACGATGGATGGTCATATCCACCGTGCCGATGGAGGCCTTGCCCCGGTAGTACTCCATGGCGGCCTCCACCAGTGCCTGGGCGTCCTGGGCATTGGCATATCGGGTAACAAGGAGAACGATAGGAAGGCACATAGTTATGGTGAGTTTTTTGATCATGGTGCGCTCCTCGTCATTCGACTGCATTCTATGAGTGAAACATTACGTATTCGTTACGCGTTCTTGCACGGCAAGGCCTTTGATAAGGGCCGACATAAAACTCTTGGCTATGGCGATGGGATCAAAAGAGTCGTCAAACCACGCCTGCAGAAACAGGCCGTCCCAGCCTCCGACCAGGGCAGCTGCAATAGATTCTGGGTTTACATCAGGTTGGAACTCGCCGCGTTCTATACCATCGCGAATGACAGAGGAAACGATGGAGCGAAACTCGGCGTAGGCCTGTTTGAAGGTCTCTTTAAACCATTCTTTCTTCTGTGATGATGCAGAGGCAGCCCAGAATTCCATAAAGAGCGCAAACATGTCTTCAATTCTCGTGACAGCTTCAATAGCCGATTCTCCCAGTGCCATCAACCTCTCTGAGGCAGTTCCTCCCAGTGCCGAGATCTTTACCTTGACCGAAGAAGCCATTTCCTGCGTGAACCATTCAAATACAGCGCAGAAGAGGTCTTCCTTGCTGTCAAAGTATTCATAAATGGTCCCCTTTCCGATGCCGGCCTCCTCGGCAATATCGGCCATGATCGTACCGGCGAAGCCCTTCTGAGCGAAGACCCGGGCCGCAGCCTGAATGATGGTGATCCGTTTCCGGTCCTTGGCGTCCTTTGGCAAAGTCATGTCTTTCCTCAAAAATCCGACCAGTCGGTCATATAGACATAAAAAGTGTAATAATTTGTAATTAAAATAAAAAATTCCGACCGACCATTCAGTCATATTATAGTACCTGATAAGCATGGTGTCAAGGAAAAGATGCAGACATTGCAATCACTACGCTCACCATAGACGTGGTATGACTATTGTTTTTCATGGTTCGCGGGAGACGCCCCGTCATGGGAAATTGCCTCGAATACTGAAACTCCCTGCGACACGCTCTTCACCATGAGCAGTGTTCTCCTCCTCAGCGGATTCCACCTCCACAGGAACGGCGAACTCCTCTCGACATACGGACGGATTTTCCGTATACTGCCCTTTTCAAGGCAGAAACCGGAACGAAGGCATGCAGTACATGAGAAATCGATGGAGGGCTGAGGGGGGCTACCGGGAGGTCCTCGCCATCGCCACCCCCCTGATCCTGAGCACCGGAGCCTGGTCTGTCCAACACTTTGTCGACCGGATGTTCCTCTCCTGGTACTCGCCCGAGGCCATCGCGGCGGCCATGCCGGCAGGGATGGTCTATTTCAGCGTGACGAGCCTTTTTCTCGGCACGGCCACCTACGTGAGCACCTTTGTCGCCCAGTACTACGGTGCCAAGCGGTTTGCCAGGATCGGCCCTGCCCTCTGGCAAGGGGTTTACGTATCGTTGGTCGGAGGGTTTGCCCTGCTCTGCCTTATTCCCCTTGCGGAGCCCATCTTTGGCCTCGTGGGGCATGATCCGATCGTGCAGCGCTGCGAGGTAGCGTACTTTCAGATCCTGTGCCTCGGCGGCGGCGCATTCATCGCCTCGTCTGCCATATCCGGGTTCTTCTCCGGTATGGGCAGACCATGGCCGGTGATGTGGGTGAATACCGTTTCGACCGCTGTGAACCTCATCTTGGATTACGTCCTTATATTCGGAAAATGGGGGTTTCCTGAACTGGGCATCAGAGGAGCGGCCATCGCCACCGTGCTCTCGGGGGTCTTCTCATTCCTCGTCTTACTGGCCCTCATAGCCAGGCGGAAACACAACACGACCTACCATACCCTGAGGGGCTGGAGACCGGAGAGAGAGCTCTTTGGGCGCCTTGTTCGGTTCGGGTTTCCATCGGGCGTGCAGTTCTTTTTGGATATGGCTGGCTTCGCAGCGTTTGTCCTGCTGGTGGGTCGTCTCGGGATCAACAGTCTCGCAGCCACGAACATCGCCTTCAACATCAACACCCTGGCCTTTATGCCCATGATCGGATGCGGTATCGCCGTATCGGTGCTGGTCGGCCAGTATCTGGGAAGAGATCGACCTGATCTGGCGGAGCGCAGCACATACTCTGGATTTCACCTGACTTTTCTTTACATGACGAGCATCGCCGCCGCCTACGTGCTCGTGCCGGACATCTTCGTGACCCCCTTTGCAGTTCTGGCAGACCCAGAGGGTATCGCCGAGATCTACCGGCTCGCCGTGATCCTGTTGCGGTTCGTGGCGGTTTATTCTGTCTTTGATACCATGAACATCATATTTGCCTCTGCCATCAAGGGGGCCGGGGACACCCGCTTTGTCATGATTATGATCCTGATCATGTCGGCGCTTGCGCTGATTATCCCCACCTACCTCGCCGTCGTCGTCCTCGGGTACGGCCTGATGGTCGCATGGGTCATTGCGTCGGTCTATATCATCGTCCTCGGCTTTATATTTTATCTGCGCTTTCGCGGTGGCATGTGGAAGGGTATGAGAGTGATCGAGGCACCCGTAGCAAAGATGGTTCCTGAATGCGCCGAGTGCCCCGATGCCACGGGTATCCCGTAAAGGATACGGGATGGATTTCTAACGCTTTTATCCTCATCGTTCCACCTTAATCCATGCGCTCGAGCTTGAAGATCACGGGACGTAGTCCGTCAGGACAGCACATTATGGATAACCCCTCCTCTTTGAACCATGGCATGTTCCCCCCAAAAGAAAGCGTCCTTACGGCAGGGAAAAGCGTTATCCATGCACTGGTGCATGAGAATCCCTCAGGCATCCCTCCGCCATCGGATACGAATTCCTGACCATCTTTGAAATAGTCGCATGCACCCAAAGGCTCCACAGGCGTTGCAGGGCTTTCTTCGAAAACCTCGCGCGGATGCATCCGTTTCAACACCGTTACTTTCACCGTGCCTCTGTCTGTCGTTTTCATCAACTCATCCCTCCTTTCGGCCCACGCTTCAAGGCATTGTGGTAAAAGACCGTACCTCTGAGGTAAGGATGGAAAACTGCCTTTGTGCACTGGGCATGGTTTGTCACCGAATGTTTCCTCTTCACCCCTCGATCTCACACATAAAGATACATGGAGGTTGACGATACGTCAATCATGGAGTGCTTTTCCCCCTTGTTTCGCTGGTCTCTACTCCTTTGTAGCCCTCCCTGCCTATGCGCCCATGAGTGGTGAGCGTAGACCTTCGGTCCAGGAACGTATGGCGTCCCAATCCTGATAGTCTCCCTCCGCTACCCCGTCTGACTTCATTTTCTGCTTCATCACTACCCGCATTGGCAGAGAGAGCTTGCTGTAGTCCAGCACCCCTGCAAAGAGCCCGATGTCCACCCCGCCGGTAGTCCCGCAATAACTGGCATAGGCAACCAAAACCTTTTGATTCGGTTTCTTCTCAGGGCCACAACTTGATTCAGGGAATTTCGCCTTTGCAGCGTGACCAGCTCTGGGGGTTAGAAATCCGCTCCCCATGGTTAACGCTCCAATAACCCCCCCGGTTATCACGCTCCCCTCAACGATAAACTCTCTCCTCGTCACCTTGTTTTTTATGATCTCCCTCCAATCCCATCTTCATCGTGCCATTTGCTGAGCTTCTCCATCTTCTTCCTGATCTTCTTTATCACCTGTGTCTTCTGGTTGTCATCGAGGACGTTGTAAAATTCCAAAAAATAATCGAGGTGTTTCCCCATAAAGTCAGGCATACCCCTGAATCGATCTTTCACCATCTCTGTCACGATATTCATGTCGGGGTTTTCTTTGTTGAACTCACTCTGGAGCTGCTCAAACAATTGCCTGTGTTGATTTGCTCCCTCGGCCAAGTCGGCCTCGATCTTTTTCCGGATTTCCTCGTACTTCGCCTGTTGGGTATCCGAGAGGTCCAATTTTCTAACCTGTCTGTCCATTCGCTTCAGGACGTGCTTGGAAAAGTCCCTTTTACAGGGCCGGTGAGGTCCGCACCCGATAAACAGGCCTATGAACAACACCCCGGCTGCGACGCAGAGCGCAATGGCTCCGAAGATGAGTGATTTTTTCCGTAGCTTCATTTTTCTCCTCCTTTACGGAATTTATTGGTTATGAAGAGAATGGCCTTTCAGTGTTAAGAATGTTTGTGGAAGGTGTTAAAAAATGGTAAAACAATGTAAAAAATTGAAAAAAAGAGGGGATATCCATGGACAGGCCGATCCTTTTGGTGGATGATGACGAGAAGCTCTGCAAGCTCCTCAGGGAGTATCTGGAGGGTTACGGGTTTCGGGTCCTGACCCTGGTCGACGGATCCTCAGTCCCTCAAACGATCAGGGAGGAGTCCCCGGGTATCATCATCCTGGACATCATGCTACCAAGACGGGACGGGTTGGAGGTGCTGAAGGATATCCGTAAGGAATCTTCCGTGCCCGTTATCATGCTCACCGCCAGGGGGGAGGATGCGGATCGAATTGTGGGGTTAGAGCTGGGAGCGGACGACTACCTCCCCAAACCCTTCAATCCCCGAGAGCTACTGGCCAGGATGAAGGCCGTGATGAGAAGAGCACAACCCCGGGGCAGAGGCGAGGCGGAAAAGGATGAAGAGGTGATTATTGAGACGGGTGGCCTGGTGCTGAACAGGGCAAAACGGACTCTGATGGTCGAGGGGAGAGAAGAGGAGCTCTCCTCAACCGAATATAAGCTCCTTGAGGCCCTGATGGAGCGCCCCAATACCGTGTTGAGCCGCGATGAGCTCATGAACCGTGCACGTGGCAGGGATTCTATGGCTTTTGACAGGAGCATCGACGTCCACATCAGCAAATTGCGGGCGAAATTGAAAAATTATCCCCGCTTCCGAAATGCCATCAAGACTGTGTAGGGAACGGGTTATATGTTTGTGGATGCCCCATGAAGCCTGGAAAGCTTTATATCAAGATATTTTTATCGTTCGTGGTGTGCCTCATAGTAACCGAGATACTGGTCTTCGGCCTCTTTCGGCTTTCTGCCGAAAAGATCTTTCGTTCCCGCTTCGAGCGATTCGCCAACGCCCAGGCCATCATCGTAAAGGAATCCATCGAAGAAAAGACCAGGGCAGAGCCGAATATGCACCCTGCTGACAACAAACCTCTCAAGGACCTCATCGTACGCCTCGGAGAGATCTACGGGGCGAAGGTTTGGTTGACAACCCCGGACGGGACGCCCCTTGTACAATCATCTCCAGGGGATATCCCGGACGACATAGTACGGATTTCCGAAAAGCGCGCAGATGATTTCAAAACCTTCAGACTGTACCATGACTTCAGAAAGAAAAAAATAGTGTACATCATCATCCCCGTGACGTTACCGAAGAGCGGAATGGGCAGTATCCATGTCGCCTTTCAAGAGAGGGATATTCCGCACCCCGATGGTATCTTTCTCCTGGGGCTCGTCGGAATCGGCGTTGCGATTGCACTCCTGGTCATCCCTGTTTCGAGGTTTATCACCGGACGCGTCAAGCGGCTCAGATATTCGGCCCTTCGCATCGCAGAGGGAGATCTCTCCCACCGGGCTGCGCTGAAAGGAAAAGACGAGATCGGAGAGCTGGGTCGCACGTTCAACACCATGGCGGACAAATTGGAGCGGATGATCCGAGGCGGTAGGGAACTGACGGCCAACATATCCCACGAGTTGCGAAGTCCGCTGGCGAGGATCCGTGTCGCGGTGGAGTTGCTGCAAGAACGATGGAAACGGGGAGACTATAAAGCATGTGCCCCGCATTTCAAAGGAGTGCAGGAGGATATTGAGGAACTGGATCGCCTCATCAACAGCATCCTTATTCTGTCCAAGCTGGATATTCACGAGGTGCCGCTCAAACGTGAACGAGTTGATATCTCTGAGCTTATCAAGGAGCTTCTCAAACGTCTCAGACCCACCATGAGCCGAAAGCGATTACGCCTGAGCACTGATCTATCATCGGATGCTTTGGTCTTTGCAGATCAAGATGCCTTGCGCACGGCGATTTCGAACATCCTCGATAACGCGGTCAAATTCACACCTAGAAAAGGCGATGTTATCGTGAGGGCGCATGCGGAGCGCGACGGTCTGCGCATCAGCATCACCAACTCCTCTGAGATCCTTTCCGAAG